>JALZWN010000266.1 GCA_023300235.1 Mariniblastus sp. | reverse complement strand
TCGGATGAATAAATTAATCAGTTGGAATGACGCCAAAAAAACAATCCTCGCGTTCGCGTTCGCGCTGACGGTGGCTTGGGGCAGCGTGTGCGTTGGTCAGCAGGCCGATGATGCCGCTGCGGACCCGCAAGCCAGTGCTGAAGAAACCAGTGCGGAGGAAAACGCGGCGGAGAAAGTTTCTCGCCGACAACAAACCTCCAGCGGAGTCCTCTCGGTAAGTCCGCCGACGAGTTTCCGAAACGTTGTGCGACAAGTCCAATCGAAGCTGGTCAAAATCGTCGGTGGCGGTGGGGTTCAAGGCTGGGGTTCGTATCAAAGCGGCGTTTGCATTTCGGAAGACGGATACATTTTGACGTCGTGGAGCTACGTGCTGGAAGCGGAAAACGTTTCGGTCACGTTGGATGATGGCCAGAAGTTTTCTGGGACCTTGGTCGGATACGATCCGCAGATCGAGATCGCGGTTTTGAAAATCGACGTGAACGGCCTTTCTCATTTTAAACTTGATTCCGCGGTAACCGCCAATCTTGGTGCTCGCGTTTTAGCGTTCAGCAATTTGTACGGCGTAGCGACCGGTGACGAACCGGTGAGTGTGCAAACGGGAGTGGTGTCGGCGAAGACAAAATTGTCCAGTCGCCGCGGGGCATTCAAATCGGCTTACAATGGCGACGTCTACTTAGTCGATGCGATCATCAACAACCCCGGAGCCAACGGTGGCGTGCTGTGCGATCGCAAGGGGCGGTTGTTAGGCGTGATCGGTAAAGAGCTGCGAGACAATAGCTTGGATACTTGGCTGAATTTTGCGATTCCGATTAGTTCAATCGCTGCTTCGGTTCAAGAAATTCGCGAGGGGCGGATGATCGTTCAAGACCGGTCAGGGCAGCGCAGACCTACCGAGCCGATGAGTTTGAACTTGTTGGGGTTGGTTTTGATTCCCAACGTCGTCGATCGGACGCCTCCTTTTATCGATCGAATCGTTGCGGGGTCAGCGGCGGCGACTGCGGATCTTCGTCCAGATGATCTGGTGATCAGTGTCAACGACAAGTTATGCCCGAGTGTGCAAGATTTGAAGGGCGAACTTGAGTACGTCGATCGCGATAAAAAGTTGCGTTTGACGGTGCGACGTAACAACGAATTTGTTGATGTTGAAATCCGTTTGTAAACGTCGCTCGGTGTTCTTTTAGCTGCCGCATCGTTAGTTGATTGTTGTAAAAGGGTAGCGTGTAGGATTTGCCCGCTTATTTATCGGTTCTTCCAAGATTTTAGTGGCAGAGGCGAATGATGTCGGGATTTCAATGGGGCGCGTTTTTTCAGCGTAGAGAACGCTGACCGATAGCAACTTGTGATACGGACCCAGCCCTGCGGAACTTTCAGTTCCTTCGGCTGGGCTAGAAAAATGGTCAGGCCCTTGGACTTTACTACCACTAATTACCTGGAAGAGTCTAGCCATCGGGCTTCGATTGCTTTGCCGCTTTCTGCTTTGCTCTACGCTCGTTGATCATCAGATTGTGAGCCTCGATCATGCGGCGAATTTCTTTTGCAAACGACTCGCTGTAATACTGGTCTACCATCTGATAGATCCGATCGTAAAACGATTTTTTGATCACGCCTGAAACGGTCCATTCTTGAGCCAGTGAAGCAAGCAAAGCTTCTTCATATTCTTGATGGCGGCGGTTGATCTGAAATGCTCCGATGTTCTTGCGTTCAAGCGTTGATTTTTTCTTTGGTTCTGGAAACGCTTGATAGATGTGAAACGGTCCGGTTTCTTTGGCAAAACGCGGGATGTCTTTCAAGGCAATGTCATGGCAAGCAATCCAGGTGCCTGACGCAACCAGTGGAAGCAACAGCATTGTATCCAACGTCGGCCACGGATGACTGTGGTGAGCATCGATGAACGCGAAGTCAAACTTCGCGTCGTCGCAGAAGGTTTCTGCATCGGCCGACCATTGGTTGAAGTGTAGTTCAAACTCGCAGCCGAGATCCGGGATCGCTTGGTCGACCACGTATCCGACTTGTTTGCTTCGGTCGGCGTAGTATTGTCGGCTGATGTCGACTGAGACTAGTTTTCGTTCCGGGCCGAGTTTAGCCAGGGCCATTAACAGGAACGTTGTGGACATGCCGGAGGCCACGCCAACTTCGAAGCACTTATGCGGTTGGCTTGCTTGGATCAGTCCACTTAAGAACTTCGCATCGCCGCGGGTGATGGAGCCCATGCCTTCAAAGTAATGCTGTTGAAAGACGGTGTCGATTTCATCGAAGCTGAGCATGTTTTGAAATCCTGTTTGCCTGTGTGTCGGTGTTTTGATTCAGAAATGCGCTTTGTCTGCTGCGGGAGTATAGTGGCTGGTCTGTCTAGGAAAAGGGTGCGGGGCAGGGGAGAGTTGGTTTTTGAATCGGGGGGATCTGGTAGCCCGACGCGTCAGCGAGGAAGTGTGGTGATGGGCTTCCAGCCTGTCATGCGCGCAGACAGGCTGGAAGCCCATCTCCACATGTTTAGGCTTCGCCAAAACGTGCTAAATCAACGGGCCTGTTGATTTAGCCATGCGGAGATAGTCGCCTTTCACTCCGTGAAAGAAGCGTTTGCATGGGCGAGCAAGCAGGACCACGTTTTTATAAAGCTAGGGTGCACTCGGCAGATCTCTTGTCTGGTCACTCCTCAGCAAGTCTTTGGGGAAACGCTGGACTGAAAGACGACTGTTTGTTCAGAGCTATCCGCTTTATGAATGTCCACCGAAGGTAGCGCTCTTTTACGGAGTAAAAGGCGACATTGCTTCCTCGCTGACGCGTCGGGCTACCATTTATGGTGAATTGCTAATTGGTGAAACGGATAGCAGGGATTTGGATAAACGCCGGTCTGAAAACAACCGGCCTGAAAGACGACTGTTTGTTCAGGGCTATCCGCTTTATGAATGTCCACCGAAGGTAACGCTCTTTTACGGAGTAAAAGGCGACATTGCTTCCTCGCTGACGCGTCGGGCTGCCATTTTATGGTGAATTGCTGATTGGTGAAACGGATAGCAGGGCTTGGGATAAACGCCGGTCTGAATACAGCCGGCCTAGATGACGACTGTTTGGTCAGAGCCATTCGCATTGTGAATGTCCACCGAAGGTAGCGCTCTTTTACGGAGTAAAAGGCGACATTGCTTCCTCGCTGACGCGTCGGGCTACCATTTATGGTGAATTGCTGATTGGTGAAACGGATGCAATCTGCAAGCTGGGAGGCAGTGCCGAACAGGCCCGGTTTCGAACAACGGGCCCACTTTCGAATAACAGGCCCACTTTCGAATAACAGGCCCACTTTCGAACGAGTGGGCTCTGTTAACAAACTTCGCTGTTGACAAACTTCGCTGTTAACAAACATCTCTGTTAAGTACGTCTCCGTTGAGTACGTCTCTGTTAAGTACGTCTCTGTTAAGTACGTTTCTGTTGAAGACGTTTCTGTTGAAGACTTACTTCTTGATCTTCTTCCCTAGTCAACTGGGAATCCGCGTTTGCGAAGCAAAGCACCTGTGTCGACGTCGCGGCCGCGGAAGCGACGGAAGCCTTCGGCGGGGTCGATCGTGTCGCCAACGGACATGATGTTTTCGTACAAACTCTTCGAAAGACCTTTGTCGTAGTACGAACCGGCTTCCTCGAACTTCTCCGCGGCGTCGGCTGTCAACGCGTCCGACCAAAGGTAGCTGTAGTACCCGGCCGAGTAACCATCGTCGGCGAACAAGTGATTGAACTGCGGGGTGCGGTGACGCATCACAATCTCTTTGGGCATGCCCAGTTCGGCCAATGCCTCTCGTTCAAACTTGTCCGGATCGATCACCACGTTGCCGGCCAAGTGCAGCTTCATGTCCACAATCGCACTGGCAAGGTACTCGACCGTGTTGAAGCCCTGATTGAACTTCGAGGCGCGTTCGATCTTGTCCAGTAACTCCTTTGGCATCGGATCGCCGGTTTGGTAATGCACCGCAAACTTTGAAAGAATCTCATTCGTCGAAAGCCAGTGCTCGTTCAGCTGCGATGGAAACTCTACGTAATCTCGGGCCACTGAGGTTCCGGCTTGCGATGGGTATTTGGCGTCGCTGCACAAACCATGCAACGCGTGGCCAAATTCGTGGAACAGTGTGATCGAATCGTCCCAAGAAATCAGAACCGGTTCGCCGGGTTTGCCTTTGATGAAGTTCGAGTTGTTAGAAACGATCGGAGCGATCGGCCGGTCGATGTTTTGCTGAATGCGGTAGGCGGTCATCCAAGCGCCGCTGCGTTTGCCCGTGCGAGCGTAAGGATCAAATATCCACAGTCCTACGTGCGTGCCGTCGCGCGTGACTTTGTATGCGGTCACGTCGTCTTGGAAAACAGGAACGTCTTTAACTTGTGAAAATTCAAAGCCATACAATTCGCCCGCAGCCCACATCATTCCTTCTCGAAGTTTGTCCATCTGCAGGTAAGGCTTGACGGTGTCAAAGTCCAGGTCGTACTTTGCTTTGCGAACTTTCTCCGCGTAGTAGCGATAGTCCCAAGGCTCGATGGTGATTTTTTCGGATTCGGTTTCGTCGGCCAGCTTTTGCATGTCCGCGACTTCCTCTTTGACTCGGGCCACCGCTTTGGGCCAAACCTTCATCATCAACTCCATCGCCGCGGAGGGTTGTTTGGCCATCTGAGGTTCGAGTCGCCAGTGGGCGTGCGTTTCGTAGCCCAGCAGCACTGCTCGTTCGGCGCGGAGTTTGAGGATTTGCGAGATGAACTGGTTGTTGTCGCGTTCGTCGCCGTTGTCGCCGCGGTTGTAGTACTTGGTCCAAACTTCTTGCCGCAGTTGGCGGTTATCGGCTTTGGTCAAAAACGGTTCCATCGAGGAACGCGTGTTCGTCACGCACCACTTCGCGCCCTCGGGGGCTTTGTCTTTGCGTTCGGTGCAGGCGGTTGCCATCGATTCGATGGCACTTTCGGACAGGCCCGCCAGGTCTTTTTCGTCGGAGATCCAGGTCTCGTGGTCGGCTTCGTCGTCGAGCACATTTTTGCTGAAGGAGACGAACAGGCCGGCGAGTTGCTGGTTGATTTTGGTGAGGCTCTTTTTCTGGTCGGCGTCTAGTTTTGCGCCGCTGCGGACGAAGTTGCGGTAGCGGTCGGTCAGTAGGCGTTGCTGAGCTAGGTTGAGTTTGGCTTTTTGGTCTTCGGATTGATAGACCGCTTCGATGCGTTTGAACAACGCTTCGTTTTGTGTGATTTGATCGCTATGCTTGGACATCAGGGGAGCGACGGCTTTTTCAATGTCCGGAATCGGGCCGGTGTTCAGGTTCGAAGTGTAAACGCCGAACATGGCTTGGAGGCGGTCGAGTTTTTTGCCAATTTTCTCCATCGCGACGATGGTGTTTTCAAAGGTCGCTGGTTCTGAGTTTTCTGCGATCGCTTTGATTTCTTCATTGTGTTCGTCCATCGCCACGCCAAAGGCATCGAGGAACTCGTTGCGTTTGACCATCCGCCATGGTGGAACGCCGCCGTAAGGGCCGATCCACTCTTTGAGTAAAACAGATTCTTTGTTCATGGGTTTGGTTTCTGCGGTGGCGGTGGTTGAAGTTTGGGGAGTTTCGGTTTGGGTGGTCGATTGAGCGGTCGCAGCGCCGGTGCAGATCGCTAACCCGAGCAGCGGTCCCGCCAACAGTAGGCGACGAGGACCGGTGCGGGTGGTACGTTGGGTGGCTTGGTTGATCTTCATTAGTTTCCCCTGGAACGCGTTAAGTAAAGAACTTGGTTTTCGTGAATTTGGATGGCCGATGCAATGTCAAAGTACTCTCGAATGATTTTGGTCCAGTCGATGAAGTCTTTTCGGTTGACGTGTAGTTCTTGGCCGGTTCCGGTCGATTCGCCGTTGTGAATCGAAAAGGCTTGTCGTTCGGTTTGCTGCATGTTTTCAAACAGGCCGGTGACTTGTTCTTCGTAGAGGTGTTCGATGCAGTCGATGCAGACGACGCTTTTGAAATTTTTGATGTCGGCGATCGGTTGGGTGATGTCGCCAACACGCATTTTTGGATTGACGACGATTTGGTCGATGCCTTCGGCTTGAAAGCCCGCTTCGATAAGGGCTTCAACGACGTGGCCGCGGCCGCAACCTAGATCCAGCACCGGTCCGGCCAGCCAGTCTTGGTAATCGGGTAGCAGTCGAATGCCGGGGCAGCGGTCTTGTTCGGCGCTGCCGTACCAGTCGTGCTGGTCGTAGATGCTTTGATAAAGAGCTTTAGAATCGGCCGGGTGGTGATCCAGTGAAACGTTTTCGGTCGCCGCGCCGGCGACGGAAGTGTTTTCCACGATGCGGGATCGTTTCCAGACGGCAAGCTGTTGTGACCGGCGGTCGTATTCGATTTGTTCGGCGTCAAGTTGTTGAGCCCAGTCTTCGATCGATTGTTGTTTAGGGTCAAAGTCGATGCCAACCAACGTCGTTCCGCCGGCTCGGATGACTCGTTCAAATTCGGCAAAGATGGCTTCACGAGCCAGTGCGTCCGCCGATGCTAATTTTGTGCCTTCGGCCCAGATGATCACCGAAAAGAAATCCGAATCGAACGGCAGGCTGTCGTTGGCGGTGAAGCTGATTCGGCTCTGCATCCCCGGAATGTGCGAGACGGCGTTTTTGCAAGCTTCGATGTCCGCCATGTCACGATCGACGGCGAACAGGTTCAAATCAAATTGCGGGCCTGATAGAAATTCGATCGACGCCACGTCGCAGCCGACCAATAACGCTCGGCCTGAAACCATCTGAAGTCGTTGCCCGTGGGCGGCGATAAATTGAAGGGCGGTTGCGCTGTTGAGTTGATTCGTCATAAAATCCATTGTCCGTTGCCGAGATAAACTGCTCGTCCCAAATCCATTTTTGCCTGCGAGGGTTCGGCGAGCACAATTCAGGTGTGCAGCCGGCGTTTTACGCCTGTTCAGTTCGCAACGTTTGTTTTAACTTGTTGAAGCCTAAAACAGAACGGTAGATCACCCCAGAAGCCAGATTTTCAATGCCTGAATTCGTTAATATTTCCGTCTACAAATTCGTCGACCTCGACAACCTTGCCGATCGCAAAGCCGAATTGTTGCCGCTGTGCAATCAACTCAATTTGCGGGGAACAATCTTGTTGTCGCTCGAAGGCATCAATATGTTTCTGGCCGGTACCCGCGAGAACATCGATACGTTTTTTGAAACGATTCGCAAGCAGCCAGAATTTGCTGACTTGCAGCCGAAAGAAAGCGTGAGCGATCATCAACCGTTTTCGCGGATGTTGGTGCGGCTTAAAAAAGAAATCATCAGCATGGGCGTCGAGGCGATTCGCCCCAAAGTCCGAACCAGCGCAAAGCTGACCGCCAAAGAACTCAAGCAGTGGCTCGACGACGGCAAGGACGTGACGTTGTACGATGTCCGCAACGATTACGAAATCGAAGTCGGTACGTTTAAGAATGCGGTTCCGGCTGGCATCGATCATTTTCGTTTGTTCCCGGAAGCGACCAAGCAGCTGCCAGAGGACACGAAAAAGAAACCGTTGGTCATGTTTTGCACGGGCGGGATCCGTTGCGAGAAGGCTGGGCCGTTGATGGAAGAGCAGGGGTTCGAGCAAGTCTATCAGCTGGACGGCGGAATCCTGAAGTACTTTGAGGAGTGCGGCGGTGATCATTACGACGGCGATTGTTTCGTGTTTGATAAACGCGTCGCGGTGGACCCGAGTTTGCAAGAAACTGATGCCGATCAATGTTACGCGTGTCAAAGCGTGCTAACGGCTGACCAACAAAAGTCGCCTCTGTACAAGCCGCCGCATAGCTGCCCGCTTTGCTTTCGAACGGAAGATCAAAGGCAGCAGGATTTGTTGGAAGAGCGAAACAATTTGTTTGCGTTGCATGCGAATCCGTTGCCGGGATCGATTCCTTACAATAATGTGCGGCCGATGAATGTGCCGTTACGGTTCGAGAATAAGCCGGTGCTGGAGTTTTTGACCGACATGCACGCTCGATTGACCGCCGAGTATTGGCGGGGCGAGTGTGAGGACGGGAAAGTCGTGTTTAATGGGAAGACGCTGGCAGCGGATGATGAAGTCCGCGCGGGGTGGCGAGTGGAACATTTGCTGCCGCAGACGACGGAGCCGGATGTGAATGCGGCGGTTAAGTTTTTGCACGAAGACGAAGGTTTGATCGTGGTGAACAAGCCGGCGCCGTTGCCGATGCACGCGTGCGGGCGGTTCAATCGGAACAGCTTGGTTTTTTTGTTGGGCAAAGTGTTCAGCGGCGAGCGGCTGCGGATTTTGCATCGGTTGGATTCGAATACGACGGGCGTGGTTTTGTTTGCTAGGAAAAAGTCCGTGACTCGGCCGATTCACGAACAGTTTAAAGCAGGCACGGTGGCCAAGGTTTATCTGGCCAAAGTAAATGGGCATCCGGCCGAGGATAAGTTTTGCTGCGACGAGAAGATCAGTGAAGAAGCGAAGGCGGCGGGTTCGCGAGCGATTGAAACGAGCGATGCTGGGTTGACGGCCGAGACGGAGTTTGAAGTGGTGCGGCGGCAGAGCGATGGGACGGCGTTGGTGCGTTGTTATCCTAAGACGGGTAGGACGAATCAGATTCGGTTGCACCTGAGCCATCTCGGTTTTCCGATTGTTGGCGATCCGACGTATTCGGCTGGGGCGAAAGCGAATGAAAAGCAGTCGTTGACGGTGGATGATCCGCCGATGTGCTTGCACGCGTTGAGTTTGACGCTGGTGCATCCGCTGATGGGGAAAGAGATCACGTTCGACGCTCCTGTCCCTGCTTGGGCAGACGCTGAATAGGCGGCCTCAAATGTGGCAACACCAGTGTGCAGCATGCTTTCAGCTGGTCGTTGGTGGCGGGAATGATTCAGTACAGGCTGGAAGCCCATACCCACACTTAAGCTTGGCAAGCTGTACCGGTTACCGAAACTTTGATTGCTAGCGTAACCTTGCTGATTGTCAGGTAGTTTGCTGGTTGTCCAGCGGGTATCGTTTGGTTTGTCTGAAATGAATTCAACGAAGGCAACGAGTCGATAAAGATTGCGTGTTGGTCGAATCATCCGGCCACGTTCAGTTTTTGGTTTTCTGACGGCTCGTAGTCTCATGCGTAAACTAACTTGGCTTGTCGCGTTTTTGTTGACCGTCGTGGTCTCCACAACGTCTGTTTCTCACGCTCAAAAAGTCCGTTACGAGTACGGCGGGCCGCTGGACAGAATGCAAACCGTGCCGCTAAGCGATGTCGTTAACTCTGGGCCGCTTGATCGAGTCGCGCGTTTGGAGCCAGTAAAAAAACTGCGGCCAACTCATTCTGGCGTTCGCACTAACGTCGTTGGAAGGGTCGCCAGGGCATCGGCGTATTCGCCGGCAAGGCAGACTTCTGAGCGGATGATAGGCCGGCTTGCTTCACCGCCAACGCAAGTGATCCGCGAAGCGTTGCCAGCGGACGTGCCGCGATCAATTTTCGACGGCCCACTAACGACGCCGCGGAGCTATACAGCGCCACGGAACTATACGGCACCGCGGGACTATGCGGCACCGCGGAGCTAT
>JALZWN010000265.1 GCA_023300235.1 Mariniblastus sp. | reverse complement strand
CAAAATCTCCCACAGAGAGAACCGCAATAAACGGCGCGATGTCTAAGAAGCTGACCATTCCATCATCATTGACGTCTCCAATCAAGACATCAGGCGCTCCCCCCGTCCCCTGAAGAAAGAACACGGCGTCATCGGTACGACGCTGGGTCGGCACATTATCATTACTGGTGAAGATACCATTTCCGTCCGAGTACTCATCTGCCCTTGAACGCTCGATTCGAAAACCTAGATCCGCCGTGCTGTTAGACGTAATAGTGAACGCATACACCGCGTTGGCACTTAGCTCGCCCAACGCCGCAGTACCGTTCGGGTTCAGATTGAACGTTAGGTAAAGTGGAGTCGAAATTGCCGTGGTCGCATCAAAATCTGTCGCAGTCGGATCGTTAAATGACTCCAACAGCGTTGTCTCATCCAGCGTAAATCCATCAGAAACGTCATACACATTCAAACTCAATGCAGCCGCATTCTCCGCCGCGTTTTGAGCACCGCGAGTGTCTGCACCGACTTGCACCGTGACAGCTTCGAGCGTAAAGTCGCTGGCAAACGAGAACGTCTGCCCCTGGCCTGGCGATCTGCCTACGTTGACCAAGTACTGCTGACCGCCGACGGGCTGCGAGGCCAAAAGGTTTGTCGTCGGAGCAATCGTCCCCGTCGTTACGACAATCTCCGTTTGCTCAATTGCAACGCTAGAATTGAGGCTGTAAAACTGCACACGGTCGTCGCTTCCAGTGACTTCGATATAGTAAGTCCCCGCTGACAACGAAACATTGGTCAGCGACTCTGCAACGCCAGTCCCACCGACATCCGCGACGCCCAGCACGCTGCTGCCGTTTTGATCCAACAACCTAAACTGGAGATCGTTTAATTGGCTTGTATTGACCGTCACTCGCGTTGCTTGGTTGGCGCTACCGTCGGACGCCTGCTCAGCAAGATCGTAAGAGTAGCCAAGCGGAGTTACGGTGAAGTTATAGCTTCCGTTTTGAGTCACATCAAAACGGAATACATCCGTGTCAGAAGTACCGTCGATGGAAACAAAATCGTTGTCCGCCATCCCGACTTCTTCCAACGCACCGTCCAAACCAACTCCGGTAAAGTTGTCGATGTTACCCAGCGAAGTCGCGTTGGCCACGGTATCGTTGCCGTTTCCTTTTTCAAAATGATCTCCATAGCCGCGGTGCAGGGCGAGGATGTCAGCATGCTGAGGGCCCTCAAAACTGGTGCTAATAAAAGGCTCTAACAAGAACCCCTCACTGTTGGACAGCAAGTGACTCATTCCCAGCCCATGACCGAATTCATGAGCGACAACGTTCCGGAACCCTCTGTCGTTGGCGTCGAAAAAGTTGGTGTTGTCGGTGTCGATCACCATATCGCCCGCATTAGGAAAGTAGTTAAAGGCCAGCGTATTGCTGCCTGTTTGCCCGTCGATCGAACGACCGCCGATTCTGATATCAGCAACGGATCCTAACAATCCACGGCCGCCGCCATTGAGCGTCGCACCGTTATCGTTTGGTTCGTAGGAAAAGTTCAATCCCGAAAGCGCCGCGAAGCGATCGAAGGTGCCTTCGAAAATCAAAAACCAACTTCTCCCCGTTAGGTCCGACGAGGTACTGGCTTCGGAGAAATTATTATCCAACGTGGCAACCAGCGAGCTGTCTTCAAGCGTACTGCCGCTTGCGACGCTCGTCCCGTCTTGAGCAAACCCCCAAGTCAAGGTGATGGAATCGCCGCGGCTAAAGTTAAAGCCATCGGAAGCTGTCCTGGTCCAACGGGCGTCGAGTGAATGACCGTCTGAAGCAGTGAACGGCAGAGACATAACACCCGCGTTTTGCGGCGCTGCACAGCACGGACAAGGTAGGAACACATCCTCCGCACCGTCCGGGTTTATCCGTATCGAACAACTTCTGTTTGGCTCAAGACGAAGCGCCTCAACACGCTCCGGCACGACGTTTTCATTACCGAGTACCGCCAGGAGAAAACACAAGAACAATAACGCGAAGACAAGTCTCATGATCCACACTTCCCAAATGAGCCAAAAACGTCGAATCTCTACACAAATTATAACGGCACGATGGCCACAATTTAGCTGCCACCCAAACTAACCTTTGTAGGAAATGACGCATTCTGCCCCGGCTAAGATGGCCGTTTGTAGCGATCGCGTCATTCAAACCGAATAACGTCACGACGCGCACAAGTGCGCAGGCTTACTTTTCAGCTGCGCGTTCTTCCGGGATTGCAAGAGCACCGCCTTTGAGGTTCTTCGCGGAATTCCCCGCTGTGCCAAACCAAAAGGTTCTTCCGGGGCTTCAGTGGCAAGAGCCCGCACGGCGAGCTTTACGAATGTTGCTGGTGCCGGATGGTGCCGCCCTAGGCAGCTCGGGTGTGGGAGGGGACAACGTGTGGGGGGGGCAACCACTAAATTTCGTGAACCGTCAAACAAAAAAAGCCTCGCCAGTCGTTCGACTGGCGAGGCTTCTTGTTGATCTGAGTTGTGGAGAATCTGCTACTAGCGAGACAAGAATTCAACCACGGTGTTCGCATCCACTGGCAAGCTAATGTCGCTGCCAGAAGGTTTGCCTTGAACAGTTGCCGTTAGCTTGTCATTATCGAAGCCAACCCATTCGCAACCTTCGCCTTCGACACCTATTTCGCGGACCTTTTGGTACATCTGCAAAACGTTTTTGCGAGGACGAACACTGATCACGTCGCCAATGCGAACCATGAACGAAGGACGGTCAACCTTTTGACCGTTAACCAAGAAGTGACCGTGAGCAACACCTTGACGGGCTTGCGGACGAGTCTTGGCCAAACCAACTTTACGGATGACGTTGTCCAAACGCTGCTCGCAAAGCAACAACAGGTTTTCACCGGTGTTACCTTTTTGGCGAGTGGCTTTTTCAAAGTAGCGACGAAGCTGACGTTCGCCCAAGCCGTAAAAGTGCTTGATCTTTTGCTTTTCCATCAACGCAGCACCGTAGTTCGACGGGCGGCGGAAACGGGTGTGCATGCCTGGAGGCTGTTGACGCTTATCGAGCGCCTTGGCTGCACCATTATCTTCGTAAATCAACGCCTGAAGGCGACGGTTGATACGCCCCTTTGGTCCTGTGTAACGTGCCATCTTCAACTCCTTATGGGATGTTGGTGTACTTCAGAGCTGGCAAGCCCTGTGAAAGCTCTCTTGACCCCGGCGACGTGCCGGTCGAGGCCCTCAATTTCAAGTTGCAGAGTGTCCTTGATTGGTGCTCGATCGGCAATAGGCAAACTGAAAATCCGGCCTAAAACCGATGATTTTGATTGTTTTTCGAAAATCGTGCCGCGCAGCGAATGGCGGGGGATCAGAGGCCCTTGGGTCGTGGTGCCGCATAGCAAGCCAAGCCTTGGGATGATGAAACGATTTCACAAGCTCGGTTTTCTATTACGCTTTTGAGGCCGTGGAGAAGCTTAAAAGCCTATGAACACCGATGCGCGAAGGGAAATCCGTGTTTATCCGCGTCCAGCCGTGGTTAATTCCCCTGCCTGACCGTCCCAAAAGCACGAAAAAGCCCGCTCTTCCTGCCCTCCCCAAGCCCAAACCACCACCTGAGCCGACAGCGAGGAATAACGCGCCCCATATATATACGCAAATATGAAACGGACGCTCGTCGCATGAACTTTGATTGTTGACGCGAAAAACGTCATAATCGGGGACCGTAAACACAAACGTCACTTTTGCTTGAAGAATCAAACGCCATGCCCAAACTTCGTCAAGAACTCGATTCCGATGAACGTAATTTTGGCTCCGGCTGGATCAGCGGGTTTCTTGCTCTGGCACTCGCGATCCTTGGCTTCGGGACCGTGCTTTGCTTCTGCTTTCCGGAGCTCCTGACGGTTGCAGATGCTCGGGAGGCGTACGCTAGTAACTTGAGTGTGATTCGAGCGGCGTTGTTGCTGGTGTTGATCGCAGCGTTTTGCTTGGGGATCGTCAGCACGGCATTGCGAAAAAACAGAATCCTTGGCTTCACGGCTTTGGCTTTGGTGCTGGCAGCGAGCCTGATGGGAGGGCACCATGCCACCGCTCGTAGCAGCGTCGAATCGCCGGTGTTCCTCGGGTTGGATTTCTTCTTGTTAAATCTGATTTTATTGGGCGCCGTGTTCATTCCCATCGAACGGCTCTTTAAGAAAAACGATCAAGCGATCCTGAGGTACGAATGGCGTGAGGACTTGTTGTATTTTTTGATCAGCACGCTGTTCGTCCAGACGCTCAGCTACATCTCGCTCAATCCTTCGCTCGCGTTGGTGTCTGCCACCGCGGGAATCGACAACGTCCGCGCTGCGTTGGCGAGCCAGCCGTACTGGTTGCAGTTTTTTGAAATCATGTTCCTGACGGATTTGGTTCAGTATTGGTTCCACCGCACGTTTCACAAAATCCCTTGGCTGTGGAAATTCCATGCCGTTCATCACTCGGCCCAAGCAATGGATTGGCTGGCCGGTTCTCGAATGCACTTGTTCGAAGTGATCATGCTGCGAGCCTTTACCACGTTGCCGATGTATGTGCTGGGGTTCGCGGAAGCTCCGTTGTATGCGTATATCTTTTTTGTGTATTTGATGTCTGTGTTTATTCATGCCAACCTGCGGCTGCCGTTAGGGTGGTTGCAATACGTGATTGCCACGCCACGGTTTCACCATTGGCACCACGGGCTGGAAGAGGAAGCGATCGATGTGAACTTTGCGATTCACTTTCCGATCATTGACATGGCGTTCGGAACCTTCCACATGCCCGGGGATCGTTGGCCCGAAGGCTACGGCGTGGGCGGTCATCCGGTCCCGAAAGGCTTCTTTCGGCAGTTTCTGTATCCGTTCCGGAAAGACAAACCGACGGGGCCGGAATCTGTTGACCAGCAGGCTTAGGACTGCGTGGTTTTGTGCACATTAGATTCGCACATCGCAATTTTGCTGGTAACTCTTGCGTTAGTTGCCTTGCACGGGATCACAGTGTCTGCGAAATTGAACTCGTGCTGATTTCGAGATCCCCAAGGCTTCTCTTTTTCGGCGACGCACTTTGCTAATTGTCGATATAAAGCAGGACTGAACGATGGACCAATCACTTTCTTATACCTCTACGATTCGTCTTAGCTACGCCAACGCTCGTGGCATGCTTGGCAAGATCACGACCACGATCGGTGAAGCGGACGGAATGATCGGGGCGGTGGATATCGTCAACTCGAGAGACGGCAGCATCACACGTGACATTTCTGTGCGAGCGACCGGCGTGGCTCACGTTGATAAGATCGTCGGCGAACTCAAGACAATCGACGGACTCGATATCAAATCGGTTTCCGACCGCGTGTTCCTGTTGCACCTGGGTGGCAAGATCGAAGTCAACTCGCGGACTCCTGTGAAAAACCGTGATGACTTGTCGTCGGTTTACACTCCCGGTGTTGCTCGGGTTTGCAACGCGATCCACGAGGACGTCGACAAATCGCACTCTTTGACGATCCGGCGAAACACCGTGGCAGTGATCAGCGACGGTTCGGCGGTGCTTGGGTTGGGAAACATCGGCCCTGAAGCCGGGATGCCAGTGATGGAAGGCAAGGCGATGCTGTTCAAAGATTTTGGTGGCGTGGATGCGTTCCCAATTTGCTTGGCCACGCAGGACGTCGAAGAAATCATCGAAACCGTGAAACGTCTCGAACCAACCTTTGGCGGAATTAACTTGGAAGACATTTCGTCACCTCGCTGCATCGAAATCGAACGGCGGTTGAACGCGGAGATGTCGATTCCGGTTTTTCACGACGACCAACACGGCACCGCGATCGTTACTCTGGCGGGGCTGACCAAGTCGTTGGAGTTGGTAGGAAAAAAGATTGGCGAGATTCGGATTGTGATCAACGGCGCCGGCGCGGCGGGGGCAGCGATTTCAGATTTGCTGGGATTAGCTGGGGCGAAAAAAATTATCGTTTGCGATCGCAAAGGAGCAATCTTTGCCGGCCGAACCGAACGCATGAACGAAGTCAAAGATCATCTGGCCAGCAGCACTAACCCGCAGAAAGAATCCGGAACGCTATCGGACGCCATTAAGAATGCTGACGTGTTCATCGGCGTCTCAGCACCGGACATGTTGTCAGTGGACGACATCAAGAGCATGGCGGCCGAGCCGATTGTGTTTGCGATGGCTAATCCAGATCCCGAGATCAAACCCGAGCTGGCCGACGAACACGTTGCGGTGATGGCGACCGGTCGATCGGACTACCCGAACCAGATCAACAACGTGCTTTGTTTTCCTGGGTTATTCCGCGGCGTGCTGGATGTCCGAGCATCGGATATCAATGAAACGATGAAGCTGGCAGCTGCGAAAGCGATTGCGGATATCATCCAACCCAACGAACTATGCTCGGACTACATCATCCCAAGTGTTTTTGATCGCCGAGTTGCAAAAGCGGTCGCCGCCGCCGTCGCTCAGGCGGCGCAAGACACTGGCGTGGCTCGTCGGCGAATCAAACAGTCCATCGATAGCCAGTAGAAACTCAAACAGAAACCAGAAACGCAAAAACCAGAAACGCAAAACGCGAAGCATTTAACCGAAGGCCGGAAACCGCCGTTCTTTTCCGAACACGCGTCTCCAGCCTCCAGCCTAAACTAGGCTGAAGCTAAACTAACGCATGTTGGTGTTTACGCTTTCCGCTTTTTCGATGTAGATCGGGTCGCGAGTTCCTTCGAAGGCGCGTTGGTAGGTAACGCTGAGCGCTGCGGCGTTGAAGGCGTCGTCGGGCTCAAGCTGGTAAGCGCGTTCGCCGTGCTTGACGGAGTCGGCGTGCTGTTCGGTTTTGTGAAACAGAACCGACAACGCCAAGTGTCCGCGGACGAAGGTTTCGTCGAGGGCGAGGGCTTCTTGGTATTTAGCAATCGATTCGGTGAACTTTTCATCGTTCTTGAGTTGTTCGGCTTCTTTTTCGATCGCTAGTATTTCGGGGCTAATGCTCATCGCTGGCTTGCTCGTGTTTCTAAATTTGACTTGGGTTTTCCGCTGGCCAAAATCCCAACGGCTGACATGATTATTGCGGAATGCTGACCGTTGGCAACGGTTAATTGCAACTTCGCAGAAGGCTGATCAGCTGCTCGTGCTCCCGCAGGACTAGCTTGAGTCGAGTAGATATTACCGGTGAACGGCCCCGGCTGGCGCTGCCGCCGACGGCTTCCAGTGGACCGCTAAACTTCCGTCGCCGATTCTTTGAGTGACGCGACGGTCTCGCGGTTGGCGAACCAAACCACTGCTCCGATGGCGGATACTAATAAGAATGCGATGCGAAACGCAAATCCGACCACGACTCCGTTGTCGCTATTGAAGGCAACGTACAGAAACTTCATCGCAAATTCTAAACCGCCAATGCCGCCAGGTAGCGGAGCGGCGTTGGAAACCATCGCCAAGGGTTCGATAACCATGTGTTCCAGCAAAGTCGGATGGCCGCTGGTCAAACCTTTGGCCAACGAAAACATCGACAACAAAAAACAAAAGTTAACCGCCGCGCTCAAACCAAAGCTCGCCACGATCACGCCCGGCCGGCCGCGGTACATCACGACCGCTGCGGAGACCTTTTCCAATATACCACCGATCTTTGGTAGCCCAACAAACCACTGAAATAGTCGAGTCTTCTTTAGCATTGGTGTGAAGCACAAAACCGCCAGCCCTAAGTAGCCGCAACCTGTGCAGGCCATCACAAACCAACCGACCACCGATAACGCTCGTGCTTTTTCCGGATAAGATTCCGCCAACGTCGAAAAGTCAACGCTACAAAAAGCAAGCGTCGCGATCGTGAACATTGTCAATAAACCGATGATGCGATCGGCCAACACCGAAGTGACCGCCGCCGACACTCGATCTTTGGCTTGCCGAGCCGCGTAGAACGCGCGGAGGCTGTCGTTGCCGACGACCCCAAAGGCGAACAGCCCGAAAAACAATCCAATGAACCCGATGCGAATCGAGTCGATCAAGCGGAACGGTAGTTCGAGTGCACGGACGAGCAACTGCCAGCGGTAAAAACTAAACAGCATCGCGGCCAAGCAACCGAAGAACCCCATCGCCACCCAGCCCCAGTGCTTGGGGGTTTGGCTAAGCTGTTCCCACTGGCCGCCTTGCGAGGCGTTGTAAAACAAGTAACACAGGATCCCCAGCGAGACCGCACACTTGGCAATAATTAGAATGTGTTTCCAGCTCAAGGTAGTACGGTTGGGTTGGGGGGATACGGGCGACGAAGGTGATCTGCCAAACACTAATTTGCTCGCTGGAGAAGGTCAACTGTTTGCGAAAGTAAGACATCAAAAGTTGCCAACGACTCAAACGGCGATTTCGCTCAAACCGGTTTTACGGGCTAGGCTGTGCAACTCCACCATCACCACAGGTTACGGGGGGGGGCCAACAAACGACAAAACAACAAAAATGAGCTGAGCTATTCCAAGTTTAAGCTCTTCCAAGTTTAAGCTCTTTAACGATGCTCGCAACATTTTTTTTTGGCAACGAAAACATTCTTGCGATGGAACGACTAGATTTTTACAATAGAAACTTGTTAAGTTTAGAAAGCCTGATCGGTACCAACAGGCTTTTGACTGCTAAAGTCTTTCACACGTCCGCAGAACCCGAGATTGATTAGGCAAGAACAATGCTTCAGACTAGCCCACTAACGATTTTCAAGGAACTCAAGCACTGGAAGTCAGACATCCCTTCGGGCTTGGTGGTCTTTCTAGTTGCGATTCCACTTTGCCTTGGCATCGCTTTGGCGTCTGGTGCTTCCGCGATGTCGGGCATCATCGCCGGGGTCGTTGGCGGCTTGATCGTCACCTTATTCAGCAACTCCTCCTTGGGCGTCAGCGGACCCGCGGCTGGTTTGGTCGCGATTGTGGGCCCAGCGATTGTTCAGTTGGGTTTCGGCAACTTCTTGCTGGCAGTGGTGTTGGCCGGTGTGATCCAGTTTGCACTGGGGCTATTTAAAGCAGGCACGATTGGTTACTACTTTCCAACTTCGGTGATCAAAGGAATGCTGGCCGCGATCGGCCTGATCATCATCCTGAAACAGATTCCGCACGCCCTTGGCTATGACAAGGACTACGAAGGCGACATGGCTTTCTCCCAAGCGGATGGCCACAACACGTTTACGGAAATTTTCTACGCGTTCTCTAGCCCGTCGATTGGGCCGGTGATCGTTACACTGGTTTGCCTTGCGATTCTTATCATTTGGCAGACGAAGATGATCTCGAAGTACAGCTGGAGCAAGATCATCCAAGGCCCTCTTGTCGCTGTCGTCGCTGGCATTTTGCTAAATCTCGCGTTAAGCCCAACGCCGATACAAATTGACAAAGACCACCTGGTGCAGCTCAATCCTGAAACCGCTAAAAAAATCATAGGTGCTCACGATGGCCCTCAAGCCAGTGTTGGCAAAGAGTCAGGATTTGAGTTCGCTGGATTTCAATTTGTCTTTCCACACTTCAAGCCAGACAGAATCACTTCAACCGAAATTCAGCTTGGCCACGGCTCGCACGGTGGTGGCAGCACCAACGCGGCTCTTGCAATCGAGGACGCGACGACCAAACTGGAAGCGTTCGGAGAAAAACTGAAGCAGCTCACGGACGACTCGATCGAAACCAACTTGGCCCCAGCGATTGCCGGACTGCGTGAATCACTCAGTTCGTCTGGTGCGGCCTTAGATACGACTGCGGCGAACCTGAAAACACTCGAAGAAGCCGTCGAAAAAGTTGCGGACCGAAGCATCGCTAATGGGATGAAAAACACCATCGGTGGAATTCGCGATGTTATCAAATCGGAAAAGGCAGCCGTGTCGATTTCGCCTTTTGGTGCCGCGACGATGATTTTCATCACCGCGATGACGCTTGCGATCGTGGCCAGCCTCGAATCACTACTTTGTGCCGAAGCGACTGACAAGCTGGATCCGCAACGTCGCCAAACCGACCTGAACCAAGAACTGCGAGCCCAAGGTATCGGCAACGTCATTGCTGGGATGTTCGGCGGACTGCCCGTAACGCAGGTGATCGTGCGTAGCTCGACCAATATTCAGTCGGGGGCCCAGTCACGACTGGCTGCTTTTGTACACGGTATCTTTTTGGTTGCGTGCGTCGTTGCGATTCCTCAAATCCTTGAATTGATCCCGCTTGCTAGTCTCGCCGCAATCCTGTTTGTCGTTGGCTACAAGCTTGCCCATCCTTCGAAATTCAAAGAAATGTACAACAACGGCAAGACTCAATTCTTGCCGTTCATCATCACTATCGTGGCGATCTTGCGGACCGACTTGTTGATCGGAATCGGAATCGGACTGATCGTGTCGTTGTTCTTCATCTTGCGGAGTAGCTATCGCAAATCGTTGTGGGTCAGCACAAGCGAAGAAGGTGACAAAAAAGTTCACCGTTTGACGCTGGCCGAACAAGTCTTCTTTATTAACAAAGGAAAGATTCAGACTGCGTTGCAGGCGGTTTCCCCGGGCGAAAAGGTTGTCATTGACGCCTCAAACACGTCGCACATGGACCAAGACGTCCACGACATCTTCAAGGACTTCAAGACCCATGCCCCCTACGACGACATCGAGATCGAATGGATCGGCACACCTGGCGGCGCATTAAATAACGACCCAGCTCGCGTCCAAGGACTGGTTGGGGGTTAATTGAATCCGCTACAAAAACCGAAGGTGAAAGCAAACAAATGGTTGCCGATCGGGCTGTTTTTGGGCTTAGTATTTCCGGGCCTGCTGGGCTTCGGCCCAGGCCGGGCAGACGGGCAATCGCTTCGGCTCAATGACATCCAAGTCATTGGCACTCACAACTCGTACCACGTCGCCGCCCGACCGGAAGTGCTGGAGTTCATTGCCGGGCTGAAAGCCGAGTGGAAGAGCGCCCTCGATTACACCCATTTGCCGCTGGGGCAGCAATTGGCGGTGCAGAACGTGCGGCAGTTCGAACTAGACTTATTTGCCGACCCCAAAGGCGGTTTGTACGCCGAACCGATGGCGGCGAAGGCCATCGAGGCCCGCGGCGTAAAAGTCGACAGTCATGATCCGCTGGGGCAACTGGCTGTGCCCGGTGTTAAAGTGCTGCACCATCAGGGGTTTGATTTTCGCACGAATCATTTGACGTTCGTCGATGCGTTGAAGGCGGTAAAGAATTGGTCGGACCAGCACCCGAAGCATGTGCCGGTTTTTATCTTGCTGGAGCTGAAAGACCGTGAGCTCAGCCGAGTTTTCGCGACGCCGGTCAAATGGGACGCCGATCAGTTGACGAATCTCGAGAAAGAAATCCGTTCGGTGTTTAGCGCGGATTCGATCATCACACCCGACCTAGTTCGCGGTGATGCCAAGACGCTGCGGGAAGCTGTTTTGGGCGATGGATGGCCGTTGCTGAGTGATTGCCGTGGCAAAGTATTGTTTGCGTTGGACAATGGTGCCCCAGTGCGGAATGAGTACCTGAAGTTGAAGCCTGAATTGAAGGAAGCGTTGCTGTTCGCCAGCGTCGGCGAGCAGCACCCCGCGGCGGCGTTTTTTAAGATCAACGATCCGGTGAGGAATTACAAGCAAATCCAAAGGCTTGTGAAGGCCGGTTTTTTGGTTCGAACTCG
Organism: Mariniblastus sp.; assembly: GCA_023300235.1. Classification (GTDB taxonomy): domain Bacteria; phylum Planctomycetota; class Planctomycetia; order Pirellulales; family Pirellulaceae; genus Mariniblastus. Next base: position 2,968 of record JALZWN010000265.1, on the reverse strand, counting down.
CGCCGATGCCGACACCGCCGAAGCAAGAAGCAACGACGTGCGGCGACGCGACAAGGCGCTGTCCAGCGGGGCTCAGATGGTCAGCACCGACTTTCCGGTGGCAGTGCCGAAGATTTCTACCTACTGCGTGCAGCTGCCTAGCGGCGAGCCGTACCGGGCTAACCCCGTGCGAACTCCGGCGGCGAAGTAGTTTTGGCAAATCTGCATTGAATTAGCTGCATTGAATTAGCCGTAAAAAACGTGGTGATGACACTTCCAGCGCTTCCAGCCTATCACTTGCGTGGAATTGGCGATCAAGACGGACTGAAAGCACCGTGGCCAGCTTCTCGCTTACGCTGGCCATACCCACAAAAAAAGCCGAGCGATTTTCATCACTCGGCTTTTGGATTTTAATTTCCGAAGCACCGCAAGCCCCTCGTCTTAACGAAGGTTCGTGCCTCGGCGATTGGCTTCTACATAAGCCCGACCGGGTTGCGATGTGCCTTTGAGAAAGTTGTCGATTTGAGCGTGATCGCGAAGCTTGCTGAACGCTCGGCCCATTGCGATACGCATCTTCTTCTCAAGAATGTCGTCGCCCAAATCTTGCCGCACCGCGTCCATGTCAGTCACCACTGGCTCAGTGCGACCGATGCAAAACATCGTCACCCAAGCCTCACCCTGCTGGATAACCTTCGAGATTTCCCCAGACTCAAGATTGAACGCTTCCTTCTCCAGTTCAGGGCGGCCACCGTGACGTTGGATTGGCGGCACCACGCCGTAGTTGCTCATCGACGCTGGGTCGATAGAGTAGGTATGAGCGAGCTCGCCGAAGTATTCACGAGTCGGATTTGCGCTGGCCATATTCCAGATTTTCAACGCCTTACGATGGTCATTGGATACGATCCACAACACTTCGACCCGAGGTCCAAAGTTAGCTTCAAAGCTCTTCTGCAAGTCCTGAGGCGTTACCTCCACCGCTCCGCTCACGATGGCCTTCAGAGCCACCGTTGGCCAAACTTCGTCTTCGATGTAAAACATTTCGCGTTTGTTTTTGCCTTGCGTGACGTACTTCAACCAAGCAGCAGCGTCAACGGACTGGTCTTTTTTCAAGAAACCATTCGCCTTCGCCGCTCGGACGATCTCCGCATTCAAATCCGCTTCGGCAACGTTTCGACCGGCCTTTTTAAGTGCCTGAAGTAAAACGGTGCGGTTGATTTCAGTGTCCAACATACCCGCACCAAAACGAGTGATACAGCTTTCGGCGACTTGATTGACCAGGATCTTTTGGCCGTTAACGACAGCCGCAACGCCTGGCATTTCTTGCCGCAGCTTTGGATCGTTGAGCACGTTAACGATTTTGGTTTCTTTCTCCAGACGCGTGAACAGCTTCGCGGCTTCGTCGTTTAGTTTTTCCTTTGAGATCTGGTCAATCAATCGCTCGTGGATGACTGCAAGTTGCTCGGGAACGATCTGCTCGGCAGGGAAAATTTTCTCACAGCGAAACACGACAAACTTGTCAGCGACCGAGAACACTCGTGAGACCTCGCCTTGCTTTAGGCCAAAAACTAAAGCCTCTAGCTCTGGAAAGCCAGCGTTACGGCGAACCGCATGTGTGATCAAACCGCCGACTGGGCGACTGACTTGATCGACCGAAAACTCTTTGGCCAAGCGTTCAAAGTTTGCTGGGTTGGCGGTTGCTTGAGCTTGGATTTTTTTAGCTTGCTGCATTGAGTCCAAAACGATTTGGCGAATCTGAACACGTTGCCCAAACTCGAACTCCATGCGTTTATTGAGCTCTTCTGGAGTAACTTTGACATTCTGCGAAGCAAGACTGCGTAGCGCCAGTTCGTTCCAGATGAAATTGTTGCGGAATTCGTCCAGCGTCAACTGCCGCCCTTCGCAGATCGTTTTTGTGTAGTGCTCGCCCGACCAGCCATGCGGCTTGGCGCGGTTTTCGATCTCGGCGTCGACGTCTTTTTCCGTGATCCGGATACCAGCTTTTTCAAGTTCGGTGACCACCAACTGTTTGTTGATGATGCTCTTGAGCGTTGATTCGCCGAACCGTCGCATGCACTCGTCGGCGATCTGCTGACGAGTAACATCTTGACCGTTGACGACGGCCAAGGTCTGGATCTGTCGAGCCTGTGTTTGGACAGGGGCACTTCGAGCGGGCCGTTGAGCCTTCAACGAAGTGGGGGCGAAAGACAAGCAGGCGACTGCCGCCAACGTAAGCGGCGCGGCAAAAACTGATTTGAACAGCTGTGACACAGCGGGGGCGTACCGAGTCATTTTTGGTTTCTCCATCAACCATTGTGTTTTTTAACGACCGTTCCATCGGCCGATCCATGCGGACTCCAATCAAACACAGTTGCCAAACGAGTCAAATGAAAACTCGGGTCCGACACGTAGCTGGTGATTGAGGGGCATGCGAAATACGGGTCGGAGTATAGAACGGATAATCTGGCGGGGTCAATCGAGATCTTGAGGGGCGATTGCTTGCACTGGCCAGCGGATCGTGGCAGGCCTAGGCCCTGCGGAAAGGCACCCGGAAAGGCACCCCTTACGCACCTCGGAGCGAAGGCAGATTGAAATCGATCAGACCAAGACGGCGGGCCTTCAGCTTACAGCTTAGAGCTTTCGGGATGGGCCCGGTAAGTGACCAGTTGCAGTACCTGCGGCCTTCGAAAAAACGAACTCAGAGAAAACTGAGTATTAAGCTACAGAAGTGGCTCAGCAACGCCGAAAACAGGTGGACCCAAGCGGGGTTAGCGATCGTCCAAAAGAAACTTCTTAGTTTTTTCACAATGACCGTTGACACCAAGTCGAACGACGATATATTTGGGCCCTCACAAGCGACGAGCAATCGTTTGCAAGTGAAAGTTTCAAACAGGCTTTGTTTGTTTGAGACATTTGTTCTTTGACAATTTGGTAGATAACCTCTTGTTAAATTCCTGGTCAGATTTATCTGACTTTGATTTTTCAAATTATA
>JALZWN010000264.1 GCA_023300235.1 Mariniblastus sp. | reverse complement strand
AGACGGCTTTGTTGACAAAGTCAACAAGCCCGTTAGCAAGGAACCGAGCTTTAGCGAGCCTGTCGTAACGGACGCGGCCACGCCCCGCTGCGTCGGACACACGCGTCCGACTTGCTTAACAGCGCCAACCTACACGTCGAAATCATCCAACTGATCGACCAAATCATCCAGCTCGTCGCGTTCAGACGCCGCGCGTTGCTCACTACGCTTTGGCGTCACCCCCACCGCTTCACGACCAACCGCCACCAATTGCTCATCACGCTCAAGCGCCGCAATCTCTTCGGCAGTTTTCCCATCAACCGGAGCACCAAACAGCTGCGACAAATCAATCTTCATACTCGCCATACCCTCAGACGACCCAGCGATCGCAGGCGTTTTATGCTGAGGAAACATGATCGCGTTCTCGGGGCAAACACGGCTACACGCCGGGCAACCCTTGCGGCAGTTATCGGGCTGCTCCACCAAAATCTCATCGACCCTATCCACGCCATAAACGCCGAACAAGCAAAAGTCGATGCACTCCATGCAATTCGTACAACGGCTGTAGTCGATCACTGGATACCAGCGGCGACCACCAGTGGATTCGATCCGATTAACGACCGAAGGATCCAGCATCCCGCTACCATTGGCCGCCAACGCTGTATCGTTGGTGGGTTCATGAAACCGACCGAGTGCCCCCGGCGCCACGAAAGCCAACGTCTCACCGTCATTTGCAGCAGATGGCTTTAAAGGCTTGGCATTAAGCACGTCGCCCAAGCCCACCACCTTGACCGACAACTCCTTGTGAATCCGCTTGACTTCTTCGATAAACTGCGAAGCATCGTTAGTGGTTTTCAAATCCAAACAATAGATTTTTCGATTGGGAACCTTTCGATTATCAATGACCCGCGTTTTATCGTCGGTCGCTGCCGCTTCCTCGACTTCGTCATCAAAATCTTCGTCCTCTTCTTCATCTTCGTTTTGCAACAAGATCTTTCCGACGTGGCCATGCACGCCATGTCGATCCAAAATCCAATGCGAGGCTCGCTCAAACAGCCAAGACACCACCACCGCGTGGCCATTGATCTGATGCAGCGCCAACATGCCCGTACTGTCGGGTTTGATGTCGTACAAATTCGGCACCACCGTGACATCAATGCCGTTTTCAAACAGCAACCCCGTCACGATATCCTCTTCCAACTTTCGCTTGGCAGGATTCTTACTGGGGCTTTGAGATACAACGACGGACAGGCGCATGATACTGGCAACAAATAGAATCGATTGAAACTTCAACAACCGCCGACGTGACTACCACCGATCGTTATCAATAGTTTAACACGTTTAACGCGACTCGGCAGTCAAGTTAGTCAGAAATCAGGAACCGCGATACGACCACTGGAAGCCCGCTGCGTCAGCAAGGATCCGAATGTCGCCTTTCACTTCGTGAAAGAGCGATCTTACACAAAGTGAAAGCCGACTTACCTGCGCATGACCGAATCAACAGGCCAGCAAGATCCGAGCGATAGCGAGAACTGAGCTCCAAAGAACCTTGCAATCAATAGCGTGTTGGCTCGGCTCCCTCGCTTACGCATCCGGGCTACCATTGCCCTCGACACGCTCACTGCACAGCCCAAACCTTGACGATCACGACAACTAATTCAACTGCCCTTTGATCGTCCGCTGAGTCTTCACCCAGACCTCATCCAACAACGTCACGTACGCCTCGGGCGATAACAACCCCGAACTGCCCTGCTCCGAATCACTCGGCAGCACCAACTCCGGCACTTCCATTTCAAACAACCAGCCATCACCGTGCTTGTCCGTGTTGATCGCCGACGGATCCTCCATCAACGTCTCGTTAAAACGAACCAACTTCCCAGCCACCGGCGAGTACAAAGAACTCTCGGCCTTTTTGCTTTCGATGCTGCCAAACTCCTGCCCGACGCTCAACTGCACCGGCGCGTCAAACTCCCAATCCAAGAAGTAAACATCCTGCAACAACCGCACCGCATACGCCGTAAAACCAAACCGAACCAACGCCGGCGTGTCATCACCGGCAGCCTCCGACACAACTTGCGCCCACATGTGGTTCGCACAGTAAAATCGATCCGTCGGCAACAGGGCTTCGAATTCGCCCATCATGAACGTCAGTTCAGACATTACGTGTAACGAATCCCTTGGCTATCTGACTCAAAGAATACCGGCAACAACGCATCGGCATGCAAGAAACCCTTCCGCGTCAATTCAATCCGATCGCCCGAAACCGTCAGCATCTCGTCTTTGGCATGCTGACCAAACTCCGCCGCCCACCGCTGAGTAATATCGACATCGAACTTGTCCTTGAAGTATCCCACTTCCAAGTACCCACGCTTCAATTGCAAAATCATTTCGCGAATCAACAACTGGTGCGGCGTCGGACGGAAAGCTCGACCAAGCGGCAAACGATTCTCTTCCATCAACATTGATTGATACTTCGCCATGTCGGCGATGTTTTGATAATGAACCCCCGCAGCATGTCCAAAGCTTGCAATCCCCGTGGCCAACAAATCCGACCCTTGCCAGAGGTTGTCGCGATAGCTGAAGTTCACTTTTGATTCGCGGGTGTCCTTCACTACGGTGTAAGCACTACTGATTTTGTAACCATTGCTCAAAAACTCATCGTACGCGTAGTCCAACCACGCCCGCTTGAGCTCCCAATCGGCCACAGGCGTTTCGATTTTATTGCCCAAAATGTCTTTGGAGTAGACCGTGTTATAGGGCAACTCCATTTGGTAGATCGTGACCGACTCGGGCGACAACTTCAGTGTCTCGGAGATATTATTTTTCCAGTTGTCCCAAGTCTCTCCGACCATCCCGGAAATCAAATCGATGTTTACATTGTCAAAGCCCGCATCAACGATCCAGTCCCACGACTTGTAAACTGCATCCGAAAGGTGAGCCCGACCGTTTTCCTCAAGCACCTTGTCGCTGAAGTTTTCAATGCCCAAGCTCAACCGCGTGATGCCGAGTTCCTTCAACGTCTTGACTTTGTTTTCTTGCAGCGTCCCCGGCTCGCACTCAAACGTCACCTCTTCGGCTTGATCCCAGCTAATGTTTGCTCGCAGCCGGTCCACCAGCGACGTCAGTTGCTTGCTGCTCAAAAACGAAGGCGTTCCTCCTCCAAAGTAAACGAACCGAAACGGTCGATCACCCATCACGTCCAACTTGCTGACCAATTCAATCTCGCGACACAGCGCTGCCACGTAAGCCTCGATCTGTTTCGCGTTCTGATCAGTGAACACCTTGAAGTAACAGAACTTACATCGCTTGCGACAAAACGGAATGTGCAGATACAACCCCAGCGGCGTGTCAACCAGCGGCGGGCTGTTGAGCGCATTGGTGGCTTCGTTTAGCAGGTCGTGTCCCCACTGGGAAAACGGCGGGTAGTTGGAAATAAAGTAATTACCAACTTCAGTTTTAGTGGTCGATTCGGACATTAAAATCAAACTACAAAAATCGGATTGTAAAAGCTCAAGCGTGAGTCACTCTTGAGCATCTTCTTTCTTACCCAAACAATAGACGACGCCTCGATCAGTCGCAATAACGAGTTTTTCAAAAGCCGCCGCTGGAGAGTTATTAACGGGGCCATTGAGTTGTTTTGTCCATTGAACTTGCCCATCAAGCGAAAGAACGTACAAACGCCCATCGCCAGCGCCAACAAACATGCGATCGCCAACCACGACCGGCGATCCATCGACGCGCCCCTTCAACGTCACCGTCCAGTCTTGCTCACCCGTGTTTAGATTCACGGAATAGACTTGTCGATTACGAGCACCAAAGAGCACCCGCTGGCCGATGATCGCCGCCGAACCTCGAATCGCGGCCGCGCCGTCTTCGTCGGCGAAACCCCATTTGAGTTCGTTCTCTTTTAAATCAACGCAAACAAACTCCGCTTGCTCAGTACCGACCACAGCAAAGCCATTTGAAACCGCAGGCGTGCAACCGGTTGGCGACCCCATTTCCACACTGCCTTTTTCGGTGCCGTCATCCAAATCAATGATTCTGAAATGACCATCGCAACCCGCCACAAAGGCCGTGCCTTCACTGACCGTAATCGAGCACTGAATTTGATCGGCGGCCGAAAACTTCCAGACCTGCTGACCATCTTTGCAATTAAAACAGTAAAGACTCGCATCGTCCGTCCCAAACACAACGTTGTCACCGTGGAAGTTCGCCGCCCCGACGATCGGGGCTTCCAGCACTTTGCTCCAAACTAAAAGGCCTGCCTCGTCCAGGCAAAAAAACTGTCCGTCCATATCACCGATATAAATATGGCCGTCTTTGTAAGCTGGCGAAGCTTCCACCGAGATGCCCGTTTGGAACCACCAATTCCACTTGCCTGTCTGCAAATCGATCGAGTAGATTTTGCCATCTAGATCCGCAACGTAAACCGTAGTCCGATCATCGGATTGATTTCGCACCACAATCGGCGAACCCTTAAACGCTCCGTCACGACCTTTGACTTTGTACTCCCACAGCACATCCAATTCGTCATTAGCTGGTAAAGTGGTTCTAGCAACTCCACTGCCTGCTTGATCGCCACGAAACAACGGCCAGTCACCAACAGCAGCGCCAGGAGACTTAAAGGGATGGTTTGATTCACCTGGGCTAGCTTCAAAACCGACCGGATTAGCTTCAAAGTCACCCACCTTCGGTTCCACCTTTTCCACCACGGGCGGTGCCACTTCCACGGGCGGTTTTATTTCGACCGCCACCTCAATCACTGGCTGATCCACAGGCTGGGGATCAAGCTTAGTCGTTTGCGATTCCGACCGATCACAACCGCCTAAAACAACAACCGTCAGCAACACCACCGCTGCGAGCCACGCCATATTTGATTTTAGAATAGAAGTCATTTGCGATTCATCGTGTTTGGGTGGATGCAATACCAACTTCGTTTAACGGCCAGCCCGAAGGCGTCAGTGTTTGTCCAAGCCACTAAGCATTCAGCTATCACTCGACTGTCAAGTTGGCTTAGGGTTTTGAAGTTATTAAAGTGGTTGGTGTCGGCGTTGTTCAAATCGGCGCTGACGCCGACGGCTGCCGGCTGCCGGCTAACCGTTAAACGACCTAATCAAAAGGCTCAAAAGCAGCCCACTAAAACGCATTTTGATATAGCTCCAACAACGATTCCGCATCGACT
>JALZWN010000263.1 GCA_023300235.1 Mariniblastus sp. | reverse complement strand
TGCACCAGCAGAACCGATCCGCTGGGTCTCGATCCGTTGGTTTTTCGGTGTCGTTAAACTCCGTCGCTGTCGAAAACCTCCAATTGGACTGCTAGCGTGCTAGCCCATTGGGTTCTGGTACGGCGCCGTGTTGCTGGAAAATGTAGCTCTTCACCGGCATAACTGCTAGCGACGCCGTCCGTTTAATCGTTTTTAGCGAAAGGGGTCGTGTAGTCGTTTCAATTTCTTATTGATAGCAACTTTCGTTGGCGGTTTCTGGCCCTGCTTCCGATATAAGAAATGAGAAAGTTTGCATTGGCGGCTCGCGTTCGTGGCTAAGTCGTCTGTTTTGCCACTGGTGAGCTTCATTGAATCAATCAGGAGACCTGTCGAAGATGAAACGTCGTCAATTTATCGGAGCCGCCGCTGCCGTTTGTGCGGGTGCAATGCTGCCTCAGGCTGCCGATGGTAGTCCTGTCGCAATGCCAGTTGATTTGAACTGGCGCAGCGATGTCATCAAGACAATTGCTCGCAATCGAGCAGGTCGCATGCCAGTAGTGACTGGTGTTAGTATCAAAAAGGACGGTAGCGAGATCGCGATCGTCGGTGATGATCACCACGTCGCTATCTACGACATGGCGACCGAAGCTTTCACTCACGAGATTAATGCCCATCACGATTGGGTTCGGTCTGCGGTTTTTGCCCCCAAGGGCAGTCAGCTTGCTACCGCTGGTAATGATCGTACTTTGCGAGTTTGGAGCAATGGCAACTACGAGACGTCGTTGTTTACTCGTAAGCATGACGACGCGATCATTCAGTTGGCCTATTCGCCCGACGCCACCAAGTTGGCCACCGTTGGTTTTGAGAAGTCATTGCGAGTGTATGACGCTAAGACGGGCCGAGTCGATCAGGAAATGACTTGTGCTTGCCCAGATAATCATGCCGTTGCATTTTCAAACGACGGTGCGATGGTTGCTGCGGCGGGGCGTTGCGGGACCGTTCGGGTTTGGGGCCTAGCAACTGGTAGGATGATGTCTGAAGTAAAGGCTCACCGCCAGCGAGTTCGCTCGTTGCAGTTTACTGCTGATGGCCAGCTGGTTTCGGTAAGTGATGACCGGATGGTAAAAGTCATCGACCCAAAGACAGGTGTGGTCGATAGCACGCTTCCTCGCCAAGCTTCGAAGTTGTTCTCTGCTCAGCTGCTTTCCGGCGGGATGTTGGCTACTGGCGGCAGTGACAACCAGATTCGAGTTTGGAAGTTGGATTCTGGACAAGAAGTCGGAGTGCTTCGCGGGCACACCGGTACGGTTTCGACGCTTGCTTTTGAACAAGGGGTTTTGGTTTCGGGCAGTTTTGACACGCAGGTTCGCGTTTGGCAGGTAGGTGCCGGTGTCGTCACGCAGCCACTTGAGCGGCGAGCGAACCAGCAGTGGCGAGGTTTGAAGTAAGGTGCGTTGGCTGTTGGCCAATTGGGAAAACAAAAAGTGCTCGTAATGGATTAACGGGCGTCTTCGCTGGGCTTCTTGGCCGGTGAAGGAAAAGTGCAACGATAAACTGACGCCGTTAAAACGGCGCTTACACGGAGGTAAGGACCTTGGGACTTTTAAAAAAGATTACGAGCCGGATTTTGACGGGCAAAGCTGCCGACGCCGATGCTTCGAGCAAGCAGGCGTTGTTGCGGAAATGCTATTTTGAGGTGATGGAGCAGCGCCGAGTGTTGTCGGCTGATCCGGTGATTGCCGCGGTGACTTACGCCGAAGGCGACGGTGGCCAAGATTTGGCTCCGGATCATTTTGAGGTGACCTTTGAGGGTGGTGCAGATACTACTCAGTTGACTCAGTTTACGATTAATGGCGATCAGGATCTGTCCGGTGATCATTCCAGCGGCGATGCTTTCTTTGATAGTACCGGTGACTTGCCTGGCACGGGTGATCATCATGACTTTCAGTTTGACGCTGTGAATAGTCAGGGCGTAGAAGCCAGCGACGTTCAGTCGGTTTCGGTTTCCAGCGATGGGCTGTCGTTGATTGTTGAAGTGACTAACTTCGAAGCTGGCGACGTGTTCGCTTTTACAATCGATGTCGATGAAGTTGAGGGGTTGCGTAACGATACGATCACTTCAGGCGTTGAATTTGAAGGGTCGTTCTTTGAAGCCCAGTTCGTGGATGAAAATTTCACGTTCAATTCAGCGGACTTGTCTTTGGAAACGACTCTTGCAGAGGGTTTTGAGCAAACTCAGCTCGAAGGCGTTTTCTACGATGAGTACGATAACTTGTTTGCTGAAGGGGAGAGTCAGTCTGGTGGCGAATACGACCTGCTTGCAGACAATGAGTTAGGCAATGAGAATCGAACCGCCGGTGCGATTGATGCCTATGAGCTTGAAGAAAAACCAATTACCATCGAAGGTAATGTTTACCACGATGAAGATATTGACTGTGTCCACGATGAGGGTGAAGACGGAATCGCTGGCGTTGAAATTAACTTGCAGCGGTTGAATGAGGAAACTGGCGAGTACGAGACCGTCGCCACGACGACCACGGATGCAAGCGGTCACTATGAGTTTGGCGAGGAGCTCGGTATCAAGCCAGGGACTTTCCGGTTGGTTCAGGTTCAGCCAGACGGCTTCTTGAACGTCGGCGAAGCGGCTGGTTCTGAAGGCGGCACGGCCACCGAAAATGTTATCTCCGATATCGTTATTCCTTTGGGGAACACCGCCGCGACTGATTATAACTTCAAGGAAGTGCGTCCGGCGTCGCTCGAAGGTAACGTATTTCACGACGAAAATAATGATGGTGTGTTCGATGCCAACGAGCAGGGAATCGCCAATGTTTTGATTCAGGTGACGCGAGTCAGTGCCAAAGATGGTGTCACGAACGATCCGTTCGCCGACACAGATGTAATGTTTGTGAGAACCGATGCAAATGGCCACTACTCGGTGGATCAATTGCCGCCGGGTATTTACGAGGTTGTTGAAATTAACAACTATCCGTCGGATGAAGTTGATCCGCTTGCGGCCTTCATTGATGGTAAGGATTCACTAGGTAACGTCGATGCGGTCACGGTTGGCCAGCAGAGCAACGATCGTTTTACCCAGGTTGAACTATGCCCTGACGACCATGGCGTAGAGTATAACTTTGGCGAGATCTTGCCGGCGTCGATCGGTGGTAACGTTAGTGTAGTGACGCCAGGTAGTGATCCAAACAATCCAAACGATCCACTTCGTGACCCAATCGAAGGAACCACGATTGAGTTGTACGATGAAAACGGCGAGCTGATCGCAACGACTCTGACTGACGCAAACGGTGACTACGAGTTCACTGGTTTGGCTCCGGGTAATTACTCGGTGGTGGAAGTGCAGCCGGATGGTTTCCTTGATGGTAGCGATCACTTAGGCAACGTGGATGGCGAAAATCGCGGAGACGCCAGCCAGAACGATCGTTTCACGAACATCACCTTGAACTCAGGTGACGTGGGTACGAATTATGATTTCTGCGAGCACCTGCCTGCGGAACTTCACGGTACCGTTTATCACGACAGAAATGACAACGGTGTTCAAGATGCCGGCGAAGAAGGCATTGAAGGCGTCCGGATCATGTTGACCGATGCCGATGGTAACGTCGTTGGCGATATGTTAACCGATGCTGCGGGTGATTATTGGTTCACCGATTTGTTTCCTGGTGAATACACCGTGATGGAGTTCCAGCCTGATAGCTTCATCGACGGTACGGACGTAGTTGGCACCGTTGATGGAATTACCAACGGTGACATTCCAGAAAACGATAAGTTTACCGTCAATCTTGATGGCGGCGACGTTGGTGTAAACTACGACTTCGGTGAGATTCTTGGAGCATCGATCAGTGGTCGAGTGCACGTCGACGCAAATGGCGACTGTACTTATGAAACTGGCGTCGACGAGCTGTTGGCTGGCGTAACGTTGGAGCTGTTGGATTCCGAGGGTAACTTGATTGCCACGACTGTGACCGACGCTGATGGAAACTACAGCTTCGGTGGACTTCGACCGGGCGAGTATTCGGTTCGACAAGTTCAGCCGGATGGTTTGTTCTCTGGCGATGAGTTTGCTGGTAGCAACGGCGGAGAAGCATCCGAAAACTTGTTGACAACGATCTTGGTAAGCTCTGGTGAGCAGGCAACGAACTACGATTTCTGTGAGCATTTGCCTGCGGAGATTCATGGCCGAGTATTTGAAGATGGCCCGTCGATTGAAACTCCTGATGGTTTGGAGATCGAAGGTTTCCGTGATCTTCGCGATGGTGTTTTCAACGCCGGCACGGACACACCTATCGAAGGTGTTGTGCTCGAGTTGTACTTCGTCAATTCCGCCGATTCGGTAACGCCAGTCCAAGTGACTTTGGGTGATGTTCAAGCCGAATACTATCCTGACTTCGCTGGTGCGGATTTGGATACGCCAATTACTGCAGTCACCGATGCGGATGGGCAGTACTGGTTCCAAGGCCTTCAGGCCGGTAATTACATCGTGTTGGAACAGCAGCCGGACGGATTTACTGACGGCAATGATACCGTAGGTAACACGACTGGCGTTGCGATCAACAGCGATACAGCAGTTGCCAACGCACCGAGCAACTTGTCGATTTTCAGCACAACACAGTTGTTGGATGCGATTTCGGGTATTCAAGTCGATGCTGGTGGGGTTTCACTGTTCAATAACTTTAGCGAAGTGACGTTTGTTGCTGAGCCAGTAGCGCCGACGCCGACCCCGCCACCAACATCGAACATTCCACCTAGTATTCCTCCAACACCTCAGCCACCAGCGACCCCAACTCCTCCTGGATCCGGCATTACTTCTTTCTCGGGATTGCAGGGAGCTCAAGGTGTGGGACGAACTGAATTGGTTGGAAACACACGCGGATTGTTTGAGAGCGATGCTCAAGCTGGTGGCGGATTCGATTCTTACAGTTGGCACCTAAGTGTGGTCAACGGCGGTCAACCGCGTGCGATCGGCGAAGTCGAATCCGATTCGGTTTGGAGTCAAGTTAGCCATTTGCAAAACAGTGACTGGCAACGCTACGACATGAACGATGGTGTTTGGAGTTTTACAACGACCCACGAAAATTCTGGCGTGGTGACAGAAACTGGTGAGCAATCACGGTTCGGCGTGCTTGGTGGAACTCCACTCGCTGGCGACTTCGATGGTGATGGCGTTGACGAATTAGCGATGTTCAAAGACGGTTATTGGTTGATCGATATCAACCACAACGGTCAATGGGACGACGCCGACTTGTTGGCTCGGCTCGGCGATGCCATGGATCGTCCTGTAGTCGGCGACTGGGATGGCGATGGCAAAGACGACATCGGTATCTACGGTCCGATTTGGGAACGAGACATGGAAGCGATCGAACGCGACCCTGGATTGCCCAACCCTGACAACGATCCGTACACCACGCCTAAGAACGTGCCACCCGTTGATCGCGAAGCTGCCGACGGTGCTCGCGTGATGCGATTGACCAGCAGTGGTGCAGAACGAGCCGATGTGGTTGATCACGTATTCGGTACGGGTACAGAGGAACAAGTTCCAGTCACGGGTGATTGGAACGGCAACGGCATTCGATCGATCGGTACCTTCGAAGCCGGTCGTTGGAATCTTGACATGAATGGCGATGGTCGATTCACTTCAGCAGACGTCCGAACGAGTTTCGGTCAAGCTGGCGATGTTCCGGTTGTCGGTGACTTCGACGGAGATGGCGTTGAAGAGATCGCGATTTATCGTGCTGGTACATGGATGATCGATAGCAACGGTAACAACGAATTCGACGCGACCGATCGCACGTTCCAACTCGGCACCGCCGCTGACACTCCGGTGGTTGGTGACTGGGATGGCGACGGTGTTGATGAACCGGCGTTGTACCGCGAGTCACAACTTGACGACGTGCTGTAAGGGCACCGGCTGGATCGATCTTGTTTAGTTCGATCTAGATATAGAATCTTCGGAAATCGCCTCAGGACATTAAGTTGTTTTGAGGCGATTTTTTTTGGTCCATCTGGGTTGATTGTGGGTGGCTTAATAAGCAGACAATTGGTTCCCCTGTAACCTTATCAAATAAGGGTGTCATGTTTACGCGATCAGAAAAGGCTTAATTTGAGAAAGCGTCCTTGAAAAACATGCTCACGGGATTTTCCCAAGGCCACATCCGACGCGTAAGCATGCCAGCACTCAGGAGACACCATTGTCCTCAAAGCCGTGAAGCATGGCACCCAGCCAATGATAAAATGCTTGGAATACCTAGCCGAGCCACAACAAACCCAGAAGAACTTTTTTTGTGGGTTGTTTGTTAGCTTGATTTTCGCCAGTTCAAAGGACTGATCAACCGCGCGTTTCAATTCACAATGATTCCAGCTTAAAGATTGAACCGTACGCCGCGGTCTTGGAGGTCTTGAATTGCCTGCTGGGCCGTGGTGTATAACACCGCGTCCAATCCGGCCGCGATCGCGCCTTCGACGTTTTCTGGTTTGTCGTCGATAAAGAAAATCTGGCTGGCGGGCAAGTTCGCAGTTTTGATCGCGTCCAAATAGATTTTCGAATCAGGTTTCATCGATTTTGATTCGTAGCTGAGTATGTAATCTTGGAAGTTGTCTTCTAGGAAGCGGAAGCGTTTGAAAACGTGTTCCCAGTGAGCGGAGCAGGTGTTGGACAAGATTCCCATGGGGAAGCCTACCGCGGCCAGTTGCCCGATCAGCGGCATCATTGGAGCGTTTAAAGAAAAAATGCTGCTGCAGGCATTCAATAGTTCGGCTTGACTTGGTGATCCGCCGCTAGATTGGCAAAACTGCTGATGAAATTCGGCCGCGTCGACGAGGCCGGTCTCAAAAGAATCTTCAAGGCCCGCTTCGAACAAAATCGAATGCACTTTCTCGGCCGAGCAGTCACTAACTGCGGCGACTTGTTGGCAACCGATTTCGTGATCAAAATCGAACAATACCTTACCAAGATCAAAATATAAGTAACCAATCGCCATCAAATTTCCATCGTCATTTAGGGGGTGCTTAGGGGTTGCTCAAGTGTCCATCGACCGCAAGACGTTCACTTTCACGTCGTTAGCAGTCGATTCAACGCAAAAGCAGATTCATCCTTTATAATGGGATAATAAATTTTGTGCGAGTGAAGGCAATCGCGAGGTTCGCCAAGCAACCAAAAGAAGTTCTACGCAGTAGATGAACGGGAATTTTAATGACGACTGATATCGGGACGAAGCCAAGCAACTTGCAACAATTGATTGACAACGGATGGGAGTCCAAATCGGTCAAACAAGAGATTCGGCAGAATTTTCTTCAGCAGCTCGCCGGCGGCGGCGAGCTTTATCCGGGGATCGTGGGCTACGAAAACACGGTGATTCCCGAGATCAATATCGCGTTGCTTTCTGAACACGACATGCTGTATCTGGGCGAAAAAGGCCAGGCGAAGAGCCGTTTGATGCGTGGGATGGTGCGGTTTTTGGACGAGTACATCCCGTACCTTGATCTCGACGCGGCTCCGTTCCATGAAGACCCGTTGAATCCACTCAGTAAGGTCGCGAAAGACTTCGTTGCGCATAACGAGCCAGAGCAAGTGCCCATTAAGTGGTGGCACCGCGACGATCGTTACGCCGAACGTCTGGCGCCGGGAACGAAGTTCGCCGACATCATCGGGGAGATCGATCCGGCGAAACTTGCCGGTGGTGTGAGCATGTCGACCGAGGAGGCGTTGCATTTTGGTTTGATTCCGCGGATGCATCGAGGCATTTTTGCGATCAATGAATTGCCAGAGTTGGATGAACTGGTCCAAGTCGGGTTGTTCAATATTTTGGAAGAACGCGATGTTCAAATCCGTGGCTATCCAGTGCGGTTTGAAATCGACGTGATGATTCTTTTCTCTGCCAACCCATCGACCTACAACCGCAGTGGAAAGGTTATTCCGCAATTGAAAGACCGGATCGGCAGCATGATTCGGACTCACTATCCGATCGATCGCGATCAGGGAATCGAGATCACGGATGCGGAGAGCGGGATTGATTTGGGCGGTGAGTTTCCGGTTGCGGTGCCGTACTTCATGAAAGAGATCCTCGAACAAATCACCGTTCAGGCTCGGAAATCAAAGTACATTGACCAGCAGTCGGGCGTTTCGGCTCGTTTCAGCCTTGCCAACTATCGCACCATGGTCGCGAGTGCTCGCCATCGTGGGGTGTTGCTAGGCGAAAATCCGGCCGTGCCGCGGATTAGTGACCTAGGGCACTTGTACACTTCGGCTCTGGGCAAGCTTGAACTCGATTTGATGGGAAGCCATCAGATGACTGAAAATCAAGTGTTAGACTCGATCGTGGCTGAAGCGATTGCCGTCGTGTTTGCAGAATACGTGAGCGAACATGGGCTGGACGAAATCGCAGAAATTTTTGGCAAAGGAGTCAGGATCGAAACGGGAGACATGATTCCGTCTGCGGAGTACGCTGAGCGGTTGAAGCGAGTTCCACCGGCTTGGGAAAAGGCTTTTGAAATCAATGCCTCGGCCGATTCAGCGGTTCGGGCTTCGTGCGTCGAGTTTATTTTGGCTGGTTTGTATTCGATGGATAAAATTTCTCGTAGTCAACACAATGGCCAAGCGAGCTTCGAGATTTAAGCAGCAGCTTTGTTTCACTCAACAATGAGTGACGTAAGAGAACGCTCGTAGCAGTACCATTTGGCAAACAAGTATGACTAACAAAAAAAACATCGGCGGTATCGTCCAAACGTATATCAAATACGATCCGATAAATTTCCCGAGCCCTACTCAGCCACCGCCTGACTTCGTGACGCCGTTGATGGATCAAATGTTGACCTTTGGTTCGCGCCGGCAGTTGACCGAGGAAGAACTTGCGCGGGCGGTGCGTTTGGATCCAAAGCAATTCGCGAATCTCGGCCCAGGCATCGACCAGGTTAAAAGGATGTTGGAGGAACGTAAGCGGCGGATTTTGGAAACCTATGAAACGCGATCGGTCCTCAAGAAAGCGAGAAAGGCGTTCCACAAACATGCCGCCAAAAAACCAAAAGAGCAACCTTTTCCGGAAGAGCTCAAGGATTTCTATGAGGAAGCGATTCAACAGGAACAACTTTACGATCTTGAACGAATCCATAACAACTTGGGCGACGATACGTCTCCTCTGTCGCGGTTTATTTTGCAATTACTGTCTCGGCTGAGCAGCAAATACCAAGTCGATGAACTCGCGGCTAGCTATCACTTCACTGGCGACCAGTCGTTGACGATTCCTGAAGCGTTGGAGATCAAGGAAACGCTTGAGAAGATCGATGAGTTGTTGCGGCAGTTGGAAGAGGCCCGGGAAACCGCTCAGATTGCGATTCTGGATATGGACACGCTGGGTGAGTTTATTGACGAGGACTCTAGGCATTCGCTGGAAGAGATGAAGCGAGTGATTGAAAATTACGTCCGAGAGGCGGCGGAGCGACAGGGGCTGGAGTCGAACAACGGAGCGTTTCAGTTGACGCCGCAAGCCTATCGCGTGTTTCAAGGTAAATTGCTTGAGAAGATTTTTGATCAGTTAAAAGAATCCAAAACGGGACGCCATCAAGGGAATATTTCTGGCGAGGGGGCGGTTGAGTTGCAAGCAACGAAGCCTTACGAGTTTGGTGATTCGTTGACGAACATGGATATTCCGCAATCGTTCATTAACGCGATGCTTCGCGGTGAACGCCAGTTGCCGATCCGCTTGAAATCCGAAGACATTGAAATCCATAAAACTCGCAACAACCCAAAGGCTGCGACCGTGGTGATCATGGACATGAGCGGTTCGATGCGCTACGACGGGCAGTACGTGAACGTGAAGCGCATGGCCTTGGCTTTGGACGGGTTGATCCGCAGCGAGTATCCTGGCGACTATCTGAATTTCATCGAGATGTTTACCTTTGGCAAGGTTCGTGGGCGTGGTGAGATTGTTGATTTGATGCCGAAGCATGTGACCATCCATGATCCGATGGTTCAGTTAAGAGTTGACATGGGACGGCCGGATGTTAGCGAACACATGGTTCACCAGCACTTTACCAACATTCAACATTCGCTGCGATTGGCGCGGCAGTTACTAGCTGGTCAAGACACGCCCAACAAGCAGGTGATCTTGATCACGGATGGTTTGCCGACGGCGCATTTTGAGGACAACACGTTGTTCATGTTGTACCCGCCCCACCGCGCAACCGAAGAAGCGACGATGCGGGAGGCGGCGATCTGTGCGAACGAGGGCATTACGATCAACACGTTTTTGGTGCCAAGCTGGTCGCAGTCGGAGGATGATATACGGTTTGCACACCGACTTAGCGAGCAAACCACTGGCCGAGTGTTTTTCACTGCGGGCGGGGACTTGGATCGGTTTGTGGTGTGGGATTATCTAAGTCGCAAACGAGAGATCCTGTAGTGTGACTTGGCGGGCACCATCGCCGCGGCCAATTATTCAAGGTCGTTGAAAATCCTCGACCAGCGTCTGCATGGGAAGCACCGCTCGCCTGTAAAGGTCTCTAAATTGCGCCAGGGACGCCCGCTGGGAGTCGTGGGTCTCATGGCATTTTGAGATCGTATGTGCTTAAAGCAGGCCAATGCAAACCAAATTTGCTGTAATGTTTCCGTTTCGAAGTCGAAGTTACCCTTGAGGGAATGAAAGAAGCGCATATTTGTTGTATCATTTGGGTCCATACTAGGTTTATCAGACAGAAACTCCATGCGCTGCCCATTTTGCCAAGAAGATAACGATAAAGTCACCGATTCACGTGCGGGCGAGGATGGCTATGTGATTCGTCGTCGGAGAATGTGTTTGAATTGTAGCAAGCGATTTACCACGTTCGAACGCGTTGCCGAACTCGATTTACGGGTGGTAAAAAAAGACGGTTCACGTGAGTTGTTTCAGCCGGAAAAGATTCGCAAGGGCATCGAGCGAGCCTGTTGGAAGCGCCCGATTCCTACCGAACAGGTCGAGCGAATTCTAATGGAAGTTGTGCAACAGATTTATTTGCACGAGTCGGGTGAAATCGATAGTGATTCGATCGGCCAAATGGTGATGCAAAAGTTGATTGAGTTAGACGATGTCGCTTACATTCGATTTGCGAGTGTCTATCGGCAGTTTCGAGATATTCATGATTTTGTTCAAGAAGTCAAACCGATCTTGGACCGCAACCAAATCGAAACCCGCCAAAAGGGATCGGACTAGTCGCTGATGTTGATCAGTCGCGGACTGATCAATAATTCGTTGACGACAATAAAGATTGCTAGTGCCAGCAAGAACCAACCGAACCATCTTTTTAGTTTGTCGTTGTCGAATTTTTGCACGAGCCAGCTGCCAAGTAACACACCGATCGCCATGACAGCGGCGTAGCCGAACAAAAAATTCCATTCGATCGGGATGTTTAGTTTTTGGAGCCGTGGTACGTCGCCGACGAAGAAACCCACAAACGACTTGAGCGTCACGATTGCCAGGCTTGTTCCCACCACCGTCTTCATTTCGATACCGAACAGGACGACCAATAGCGGAATGATCAGTACTCCGCCGCCAGCTCCCGAAAACGCTGGCCCCATGCCAATCAGTAAACCAAACATCAACAGCAGACTGAAGTACGCGGTCGGTCGTTCTTTTTCCCAGTGAGCTTTGCTGCGAATGTTCTGGCCAATCAAACCGGTAATGGTAGAAAACGAAAGCAGCAGTAACGCCGCCACGATCAGCAACACCAGCGTTTTTTTAGACAGTTGATAGGTTCCGAATTGGCAGATCACATCCGGTACCAAATCGATCAACCATGCTCGGACGATCACCATGCCTAGCGTGACGGGGATACCTAGAGCCAGCACGGTTCTCCAGTGGACTTGCTGCTGCTTGATTCGTGGCAGTAAACCGACCAAGGAAGTGATTCCAACCAGAATCGAAATGTAGGCGGTCGAAACGCCAATTGGGCGAGCGGTTTGAGCCAAATAGATGATCGCGACGACAAGTAACGAGCCACCACCACCGAACATACCGATGATGACTCCGACGACGAGTGCGACAATGTAGGCGAGAAAAAACATTCTTGGCGGCTGCGTTCGAGAAGCTGACAGCGCGGGTCCAGTTACAGGCATGTGGAGGTGTTCGTAGAGTCTAATCGGACTATTTAAGTCGACTAGACCTTACGAATCCAAGATTCATGCTTGGGGCCAAAGCTGATGCCAGTTGGTCGGCCGGTCGTGCCGATTGCAGCGAGTTTTACGGGTTTGCTTGGCCAGCAGCAAGCGGCCAGCTAAAACGCCGACGCCAGCCCGTGGTGGTTCGAATTTCGCTGAAGTGTGTGAATCACTTAAAAGACAGGTCGTTCCTGCTTGGTTTTTACCGACCTGGTGTCTGTATGAAAACCCGATTCGAGCTTGCTGTGTGGCTTGGCGAACATCAAATGCGTACAGTGCACCCTTTGCTCGGCAAACGCGGCTTCACAGTAGCAAAGATAAAAGTGCCAACGTCGAATAAACGATTCGTCGTACCCAAGTGCTCGGATCGCGTCGAGTCGCTCGAAGAACTTTTCCCGCCAGCAGACCATCGTGCGTTCGTAATGCGGTGTGATGTCGGTTTGATGAATCATTCTCATTTTCGAGACGCGACCGATTGATTTGGATAACGCCGAAATCGACGGCAAGCTTCCGCCGGGGAAAATATACTTCCCGATAAAATCGACGTTGCGAATGTGATAGTCGTAGTTTTGCTCACCAATCGTGATCGCTTGCAGCAACATTGCACCATCGTCATGCAGCAATTCGTTGCACTTGGCAAAGTACTGGTCATAGTACTGATGGCCAACCGCTTCGATCATCTCGATTGAAACCAGCTTGTCATACTTGCCATCGAGTTCGCGATAGTCTTTTAGTTGAACAGTGACAAGGTCTTCCACGCCCGCTTCGATGACTCGTTCGGTGGCGACGTTGAACTGCTGTTGCGATATCGTCGTCGTGGTGACTCGGCATCGGTAGTTAGACGCCATGTGCACGGCCATCGCTCCCCAGCCGGTGCCAATTTCAAGTACGTGGTCGAGCGAGTTAAGTTGTAGTTTCTGGCAGATGGTATCCATTTTTCGAACGGACGCCGATCGCATTGATTCTTGCTTGGGGGCCGTCGCTGATAAATCTTTGAATACTCCCGAACTGTAATTAAGCGTTGGGTCGAGAAACAAACGATAAAATTCGTTGCCGAGATCGTAATGTTCGTAGATGTTCTTGCGGCTGTTGGAAAGTGAATTATGGCGTAATGTGTGTTGGCAAAAATGCACTGCCTTTTTGATTCGTGCCCAGCCTTTTTCTAGCTTTGCAAAGTGATCCAAATTGCGAATCATGATCCGAATCAAACTGGTCAAGTCGTCCGTGGACCATTGTTGCTGCATGTAGGACTCGGCCGCACCGATGGTTCCGCCAAGCATGATCCGGCGGTACATGTCCGCGTTGCCGACATAGACTTTTGCCCGTAGTAAGTCCGCTGCGTAGCGCTCCGTGGATTGCTGGGCTCCCGGCAGCACGAAACTGCTTAGTTGATCGTGAACCTCGACCTCGCCGCCGATTAGGCCGCTAAAGCGTTTTCGAATTTGATTTGCAAAGAAACGATTCGCGCGAGTAAAGCTCTCGCTGTTCTGCAGGCTCTCCATTAAAGGAACCTTGGTAACCAAGGAGCGACAACGAGACTTGAAGTCGATTTGTTGGTTTGAAAACTGTTTCATAGTGTCTTGGCCTTTTCCGTGTCCAATGTCGACTCGGCGACTCTGTGGGGGTGTGGGACGAAGGGGGTTTTTTTTAGGTAGAGCTTCAACGCCTGCCAGTAAATCCCAGCCGCTACTTGAAAGCTGATCGCTGGGTATTTAATCAACAAGCCGTTCAAACGCAATGTTGTTAATTCTCTTCGCCTTAATTTCATCGTAACATCCAGGTACTTAAAAGGAGAGGCACTTGGGCTGGAATCAGGCGAGTCTTTAACAATTGAATGATTTTCGATTTTCACAGCCAACGTTTTGCTTGGAACCGAAAATGCCATTCGGTAGTTCATCTGCAAATCGAAGAAGGGCGAAACGTGAAACTCTTTTTGTACGTCGTCCGAGCGGATCGTTGAGGCAGCGGTGAGTTGTCGGGCTGGAATTACGTATAAGTGTTGTTCGCCCCACGGCGTGTTGTTGACTTCGGCGATGACGGCTTCGATCTTATCGCCTGCTAAGCTGTAACAATAAAAGAAACTGACGGGGTTCATCGTGTAACCCAAATACGAAAGTTGCGTCAGCAACCGAATCGGACCGATCGGGGTTTGAACGCCGTTGGACCGTAATGCCGCCAACGCACGGTCGCGAAGGCTTGGCAAGTCGGCGAAATCCTTCAAATGATCCGCGGCTTTGAAGCGGCAGAGGGACCAGCGTCGGGTTGACCAAAATGGTTGCCAGCGAAACACGCGATCGATCTCGTCCAAATCCAGAAGCAGCATAAAAAATCGAAAGTCGAACTGATGGACCTTCGGCGAGTTTCGCCGATGTCGAACGGTTCCTTCGTAAATGGCACTACCGCTCATTCGGGGCCTCTTGCAGCCGCTTCACCACCGCGAGGGCGCTGCGGACTCCATCCTCATGAAATCCGTTGGCCCAATAGGATCCGCAATACGAAGAATTGTTCGGCCCGAGTAGCTCTGCGTGTCTGGCTTGCATTGATTTGCGGTTAACACTGAACGTTGGATGAGCGTAATCGATCGTGCGGATGATTTTGTTAGGGTCGATACGCCCGGTATCGTTCAGCGTCACGCAGTAGGTTGTGGAGGTTGCAAGTGTTTGCAACAAATTCATATTATAGGTTAGCGTCGCGGAATCATTCTTTTGCTTTGGATTGTAATAGTTCCAGCACGACCAAGCTCGACGAGCTTTGGGCAAGATTGAGGCGTCGGTGTGAAGAATCGCTTGGTTTTTCTGATAAGGAAACGCTGAAAGCAACTCGCGTTCGGTCTCGGTCGCCGCATCGCCGAGGATTTGTAACGCTTGATCGCTATGGCAAGCAAAAATCACGTGGTCAAAGACTTGAGCTGCCGAACCGACCGGTTTGACGGTTACTTGCGAACTCTCGCGAACGATCGACTCGATCGGCGACGATAGTTGGATGCGATCCCGCCAGCCGCGGGTTAGCGGCGCAACGTATTGGTTTGATCCGCCTTTGACTACGTACCACTGAGGCCGATCTCGAATGCCCAGTAGACCATGGTTCTTGTAAAACTCAGCAATGAACTGGATCGGAAAATCGCGAAACGTCTCGAATGATGACGACCAAATCGCAGCGCCCATCGGCAAGAAGTATTGCTCGACAAACTGTTGCGAATAATTGCGACGCTTAAAAAAGTCACCAACAGACTCTGGTGGTTGATCGGATTTTAGCAGGCTTTCAGCGTCTTTTTTGAAACGAACAAAATCCATCAACAATCGGTAAAACCACGGACGTAAAATGTTTTTTCGTTGAGCAAAAATGCCATTCAGGCCAGTGCCGGAGTACTCAAGCCCAGTTTGGTCGCAACTGACACTGAACGTCATGCGAGTCGGTTGAAACGGAACCGAGAGTTCGTTCAGCAGTGCAATGAAGTTGGGATAGGTTCGGTCGTTGAAAACGATGAAGCCTGTATCTACCGAGATACTGCCGTCGTCGGTGGGTACGTCGATCGTGTTTGTGTGCCCGCCGATGTAGTCGTTGGCTTCGTAAAGAGTGACGTCGAACTTTTTGTGCAAACGATAGCCTGCTGTAAGTCCCGAGATTCCTCCGCCGATGATTGCAATTCGCATTTAGAATTCGTTTTACTTGTTTTCGATTTGACAACGTTGACAGTCGATCCCCGCCCGCTTCATTCGAGCAACCGCGTGCCGAAAACGAAAGTAGGCGAACACGCGATAAGCAACGTCCAAAAACTGCCGAAGCACCGGCAGTCGCGTGATTGAAACTAACCAGTCAAAACCAATTCGGCTATAGATCTCACGAAAAACATCGACCCCGGTAACAAGACTTCCATCCGAATAGCGGCCATGAATCTCCTTCATCAATTCGCTAAACTCCTTGCCAACTACGGGGAGATTGTCCGCCTTTGAGATGTCGGTCAGGATCAGTAAGCCAAGTTTGTCTTTCCGACGCACCATGTCAATCTCTCGTTTACAGAGCGGACATTGGCCATCGAAAAAAACTTCAAAGACTGTGTTCGTGGCTCGGTGCGTCACTTTTTAACCTGTTAGTCAATTTGGGCGGAAATAAAACGTTCAAATCGGTCAAAAGCATTTACCGAGCGTTATCACGAAGATTAACAGAGCGGTAATCGCAAATGCAAGGGAAGTCTGCTTAACAACGTTCAATATTTCTCTCTCGAGTTCAGGCTGATGTTCGAAAGTAATCATCGTTCAAGTTCGGAAAATTCTTCGTCTGAGTTGGTTCGAAAACCTTCAAAGAAAAAGAAGAAGGCAGCCGAGGATCCGCTCTATTCGCCCAAAAAGGCGGCGTCGGCGATTGGCGTGAGCGAATCATCGCTCAAGCGTTGGTGTGACGCTGGAGTCGTGACTGCCGTAAAAACTGCGGGCGGGCACCGAAGGATCTCCAGATCAGAAGTGGTTGCCTTCGCCAAGAAAAAAAATTATCACCTGAGAGACCCGCATTCTATCGGATTGCCGGACATTCACTCCGTGGACTTTGAGAGTGTCGACCAGGCTCGATCCAGTTTCGTGAGGGAGCTTCTCGCGGCAAACACCGTCGACTCCAAAAAGATTTTGTGTTCTTTGTTCATCAAAGGGCACAACGTGGCGGAGATTTTTGATCGAGTGATTGCTCCTGCGTTTAGTGAAATTGGAAGCAGGTGGAAGTCAGGTGAGATTGAGATCTACCGAGAGCGAATGGCAACTCAGACATGTCACGAAGCTCTACTTGAGCTAAGGACGATCATCCCGCAGGTGTCCCCGAACGCTCCTATTGCGATCGGTGCGGCACTCGAAGGAAACGAATTTCAACTGGCAACGTTGGGCGTAGAGCTATGCCTGAGAAACTTCGGATGGTCGGCGACTTCACTTGGCGCCAACATTCCAATCAATTCGCTTTTGCAGGCCGCGACGGATCTTAAGCCTTCGTTCATTTGGATTTCGGCTACGATGATCGATGATCCGGCGAGTTTCGTAAGTCGTCTGAATTCGTTCGCCGAAAGTGTAACCGACGCAACCAAGGTGGTTGTCGGCGGCCGAGCAATCGGTAAAGAGATTCTAGAGCACATTTCAAACGCACACTATTGCGAGAATTTCGCTCAGCTTGTCATGCTCGCACGAATCCCCGAAGCCAATACCGGTCAAGAACTGAACCGACAGAACTGATCTTTCTCAGTCCGTCAGGGGTTATTTTTGATCGAGCAATATTCGAAGGGGCATGTCATGTGCTGGGTGCCATGCTTCACGGCTTTCAGGGCAAGGATGTCTCCTGAGTGTTGGCATGCTTACGCGTCGGATGTGCTCTTGGAGAAATCCCGCGAGTATGTTTTCCAAAGGGCCTTTCTAGAATTAGCCCTTGTCTAATCGCGACAACATGGCACTCTCATTCGGTAGAGTTACATGGGAACCTGGCCACTCTTAGAACTGAAAACACTGGTGAGCCCCACACCTAGGCTTTTGCCTCAAACATCGCCTTGTCGCGTTCCATTGTTAGGCATAAGGGTTGTCGAATCATCTTGGGCGGTGGTGTTCAACTGATCGCCGTCGCCTTCCAGATCGTCGTTAAACGCTGCGTTGCCTTGACGGCGAGCTGAGCCAACAACAAACCAAACACCGACAGCGATCGCTGCGACGACTGGAACCAGCAACACGAACAATATGATGGCGATAATAAAAATCTCGGCTGTCCCGGGCATTCGGTTATCCTTCGATTTAACAATTTGGTTCTTCCGCTGCTATCGCAGTCGAACAATTCTCTGATGCCAAGTTAATTCCAGGCAAGTTCGGATCGTTGCCGCCAGTAATCAATCGGCGGTTCGTTTAGTTGCCGGCTTAAGTCATCGATTTGATTGACGTTAATTGCTTCAGCCACTTGGAGAGCCTTCGCGTTCGATCGCAATTGGCTGGTAGTGCTGGCGCCGCTTAACACCACGTCGGCCCAAGGTTGTTTCAAAATCGCCGCTAACGAAATCGCATCGATCGTCGAACTGTATTGATTGGCCGCGTCAAGCAGTTGTGTTCGTTTGGTTTCAAATTCCGGCATCTGATTTCGATCGGTTAAACGTCCGTTTGCCACGCCCTCTTTGACGATCACGGTCCAGTCGCAGTCACTCGCTTCTTGCAGGGCATCGCCGGCGGAGGTTTCCAGCAGATTCCAAGTTGCTTGAACGGCACTGAAAACTTGTGAAGATCCTCGCCTGCAATCCATCGCCGTCCGAATTACCATCGCCTGTTGGGGGCCGCTAACGGATAAACCAATTCGCAATCCTGAATCACGCAGTTCGGCAAGTCGATCCAATACTTCAGAGTTCGCTAGAATTCCGCTCTCCAAGGTCGCCGAATGAACTTGGTAAAGGCTCAGGCATTCTCCCAGCAAGCGGCGGCTTTTGCGATGTTGAACGTTGAGCCGTTCAAGTGAATGCTCTTTCACTTCATGCGATTGCCCCGCCGGAAGTCGTACTTGCCAATCCGCCGCGTAGGTGTATCCCCATTTTGACGCGATCGTCAAGCCAGCATCGCCGGCGCTGACCAATCCACGATACTCTAGCCATGTCGCCAGAAACTCTTCCGCTCGACCGTACGATCGCGCGGCGTCGAAGTATCGAATGCCAAGTTCAAATGCACAATCCAAAACTTCATGGGCCTGAGCCAGCATTAGCTCGACATCGTGCCCGGCCGGCAAGTCTTTTCCATGTCCGAGATTGATATAGCCTGGTCTTCCCAAAGCGGCCAAACCAAGACCAAGAACAGCGGAAGGTTTAACGGGCATAAAAACAAGTTCTGTAATAGGACAAGAGCCCACGATCCAAGGATTAAACGAAGCGTGGCGTTGAACCAAATTTAATTATCAACTGCCGAATGGGGGGCGTCCGCCTCCATGCGATCAACGATAGCAGAAAAGTGTTTGTTTGGTCCTCGTCGGAAATAGCGAAAGCCTTCGCTACAGCAACGTCTTCGATTGTGGGTCCAAGCCAACGCCGTTGCAGAGGCGGTTTAATTTCTCGAGCACGAGGAACAATCCACCGGGATCGATCATGTCAGGTTCTTGTGAATCTGAGACGCGTTCGAATTGATATACGTCTAGTCGCGCGTCGGCTGTTTTGATTTGATCGAGCTTGTCAAACTCTTCGCCCTCCAGCGAAATCTGACGGAACTCGGCGACCAGTTCTTCGACTTGTTCGACGACCTCTTCACCGCTAACGAATGCGATGTCCATTGCGGAACTGTCGTGAGGTGATCGAACGGTGATTGATTTAAACGCCCCGTCAGCATCGGACTTGGCGTCGGCTAACTCACAAGTTTCACCGCCAGAACTCAAGGCTTTCTCGATGTCCGCTAGCGATGGTCGATTGCCGGCCTCAAAGTACACAAAAAATGTGTCGCAGTATTGATACCGGTCGTCTTCGAATAATGACACAGTATAAGTCTCCTCATGAATTCAAAAATTTGCGTTGCGGTTTATTGCTTCGCTAAAACAAAATCATAGCAAATTCTTTTTTGAAAAGGCAGGAGTCTGGCAAGCATCTCAGCCAAACTGCAACGATCCGCCACGAAAAAACGCAGCTCTCCGGTAAGAAAGCTGCGTTCAATCGTTTATTCAATTGCGGATCCTTGCTCCACCGATGATTTGGTGTCTCGGGAAGCAGTCGGGTCCAGCGGATTACATGTTGCCAAGCTTGCCGCTGATCAATGAAATGAATTCATCGTTGGTTTCACGCTTGTTGAGCTGTTTCGTCAGTTGCTCCATTGCGTCGACGGGATGCATGGTCGAAAGCGTTCGACGTAGCATGGTGACGGCTTCGAGAGTTTCTGGCTTGAGCAGCAGCTCTTCGCGGCGAGTACCCGATTTCGAGATATCGATCGCAGGCCAGACTCGACGGTCCGCAAGGTTTCGGTCCAGGACCAATTCCATGTTGCCGGTACCTTTGAACTCTTCAAAAATCAGGTTGTCCATTCGGCTACCAGTATCGATCAAAGCAGTACCGACGATCGTCAGCGAGCCGCCTTCTTCGAATGCCCGGGCAGCAGAGAAAAGCTTCTTTGGGATGTCCATCGCTTTGATGTTCACACCGCCGGACATGACTGGACCCGAGTTGCCAACCCACTTGTTAAATGCACGGGCCAAACGAGTGATCGAATCAAGCAGCAAGAAAACGTCTTGTCCAGATTCGGCCAACCGCTTGCAACGCTCGATCATCATCTGCGACAGTCGAACGTGACTTTCGATGTCCTCGTCCAAACTACTGGCAACGACTTCACCGTTAACGTTTCGACGCATGTCGGTGACTTCTTCCGGTCGTTCGTCGATCAGCAATACGATCAATTTCGAATCCGGATAATTTTCGGCGATGCCATGAGCGATGTGCTGCATCATGACGGTTTTACCGCTACGAGGCGGAGCAACGATCAAAGCACGTTGGCCTTTACCAAGCGGGGTCAGCAGATCCATGACTCGCGTGGTCAGCGGCGTTGGTCCGGTTTCTAGTTGGTACCAATTCTCTGGGTTGATCGGAGTCAGTTGGTCGAAGTTTTTGACTTCGGTGTACTCTTCGGGCTTCATGCCATCGACGTCGATCAACTCGCGGACGCGTGGTCCTTGTTGTCGTCGGGCGGGTTGGACCTTCGCGTTAATTAGCACGCCGGCACGCAAACCGAATTTTTCGATCATGGTACCTGGGACAAACGGATCGCTACGTTCCCGAGAAAAATTATTTGCCGGTGACCGCAAGAAGCCATAGCCGTTGGGGTGCATTTCCAGCATGCCAACGCCTTCGACCAATTCGACATCATCGAATTCGACGGGATCGCTATGGCGATTGCGATTTCGCCCACCATTGTTATTACCGCCGTTACGGTTTTTGTTCCCACCGCCGCGGCTCTTATTGTTGTT
>JALZWN010000262.1 GCA_023300235.1 Mariniblastus sp. | reverse complement strand
ATCAGTTTTGCAAATTAGGAAGGCTCTGTAGCGGTAGCCCGACGCGTTGGCGAGGCGTCTGTGGAGATGCTCGCTACCGAGAGCCCCGCATCCAAAAACGGATTTACCCTGTGCTTTGGTGGAGCCCGGTTGCTTGATAAGGGTTAATAAAAGCGAATGTTCCGACATTGCGGCTGGTCGGGTGAGCGAATCCTAGTTGTGCTGGCAGGCAAATCGCCCGCGGGTCCAGTTAAAATGATATCATACATCGAAACTTTTGTACGGTCGCCCGGTTAAAAACACGGAGCGATCGTCGTTCTACTGTTCGAAACCAATAAGGCATTCTTTTTGTCTACTGATTCCACCAGCCTTGCAAAACCAACCAAGTATGAGCTGTCTGATCCAGACGTACGTTTGATGCTGCAGGTGCGTGAAGGAAACGCGGGTGCGTTTGAGAAGCTTGTTGAAAAGCATCAAACGCGGTTGGTTTCGTTGCTGAAGCAAATGGTCGGCAATCGCTCTCAAGCAGAGGATTTGGCTCAGGAAGTTTTCCTGCGAGTTTACCGTGCTCGGGAACGTTACATTCCAGCCGCCAAGTTCACGACTTGGCTGTACACGATCACCCAAAACGTGGCCAGTAACTCGTTGCGAAAATCGTCGCGGCGTAAAGAAGTTAATTTAACCAGCAGCCCTTCGGGCGCCGTTCCGACGCGTCCTTTGGATTCGCTGGCCAAAGATAGAAGTAGTTTGATGCCGACGCGTTTGGCGGCTCAAAAAGAGATGGGGCAGGTCATCGAAGATGCGATCCAGTCGCTCGGTGAGCGGCAGCGGATGGCGATGTTGCTTTCGAAGTACGAAGGCATGAGCTACCAAGAAATCGCGACGACGATGGAACTAACAACGCAAGCGGTCAAGTCGCTGTTGTCGCGGGCACGAGCGAATTTGCGAGAGCTGCTTGAGCCGTACTACCACTCCGGTCAGTTAATGCACTCCACCGGCGAGGATGCTCCGGCAGGCTCGCTGGAGGAAGACGCTGGCAAGGCTTAAACGCCGAGTACAAAGCGCCGAGTGAATAGCGCCGAGTACAAAGTGCTGCAGGTAAAAACGCCTCCAATTCAAGTCAATTTAACCTAACCAGTTTTCCTTTTTTTGGAAATCCTCCTCCCAACCGGCTTCACTTTTTTCAAAACCGCAGATTGAATTTTGCGGGCGAATGCTGCCAACATGACAACGGACCAAACACAACCTAATTCCAACGACACTGTCATCGAAGAACTGACAGCGTACCTCGATGGGGAGCTCGACGAAAAGGATCTGCTGGCCGTCGAAACACGCCTTGGTGAAGACTCGGAGTACTTGAGCGAGTTGCATTCGTTGCAGCGGACGTGGGATACGTTGGATCATTTGCCCATGGTGGACGCTGGGAAGAATTTCACGCAAACGACGATGGAGTTGATCGTCGACAAAGCCAAAAACGAAAAGCGTACCCGTAAAGTTTCTTGGTCGTTGCTGGGGGTGCCGCTGCTGTTGTTCTTGTTTGGGGGTGGCTTGTTCGCGGCCGGTTACGCTTTTCAGCGAGCCAATAAAGATCGGGCGGATCGGGTTTTACTAGATCATTTGCCGACGATTCAGCGGCATGAAGTTTACGATTCGATCAATCATGATTTAGCGTTCTTGGAGCAGTTGAATCATCGAGATTTGTTTCCACAATTGAGCTACGACCCGATTAAGTCTTTTGATCAAGTTGCGTCGTCGAAGGTCTCCCGTTTGCCCAATGATTCGAAAGAAGATCGCTTGGCTTTTGTTAAGTCTTTGGACGTGGAGCGTAAGGCGGCGCTGAAGGAAAAGCTGGATGACTTTTTAGAGTTGGCTCCAGAAAAGCAGGCTGATTTGATCGAGTTTCAAAAACAGTTAAAGGGGCATCCGGAAAGTGATCAGCTCGTCTTCGTGTTAAACGAGTACTATCATTGGCTGAAGTCGTTGGATGCAGGTGAGCGGTCGCGTTTGCAGGATACCGCGAGGGACGACAAGAACAAGGCGTTGGCGTTGATTCAAGAGTTGCGAGTTCAGGCTCGTGAAAATGATGCGCGAAACGACTTTGAGAAAATTACTTCTTCGCTTCCCAGTCGCGAAGACTCGGATGTCATCTTCAATTGGTATTTGCAACTGATCAGTTCTAAAGAAGAAATGATTCGTGATCGGTTTCCAAAAGCTTACAATGACTACCGTGAGCGGAAAGGATTGGCCCCGCTGCCAGAGGCTCAGGTTCGTAGCCGCTTCAATCGTCGTGAGGTGAGTTATTTTGCTGGTTTTCTGATCAAGCTTGACCGCGAGTTTGTGGACGACGTTTTGGTGACCAGCCAAGAAGCGGACATGTTGGTCGCGATGCTGACCCCCGAGTCACGGGACTCGCTGTTTAGCATGCCTGGGCAGTACCAGCGTGATGCGATTCTTTCATGGATTGAAACCGTAAACGAAGTCTATCGGAAATCGTTCCGAGTCAGCGAAGCTCAGCTGCGGAAGTTTGCGAACGGTTTGGATGAAAGCCAACAGGATCAGCTCAAGCAATTACCGGCTCAGGATTATGTGCCGACGTTGATGGAGATGTATCGCAAGCACAATAGTTCGTTGCCAAACGACCAGTTGCCGGCGAGGCGGTCCGCCAGGCAACGCAAAAAGTGATCAAACACTCGCCGGTGTTCGCAATCGCTTCTGCTAATCGTGCTTGGACGCAGGGCCAACTCGGTTTGGAGAGAACGGTGTGAGGTCGATTTCTGGCGTTTTGTCTTCGGCCAAGTCGGCAATGACTTTGGCGGTGCCGGTTGATGTTTGCAATCCAGCTTTGAAGTGACCGGTGGCAATGATTGCGTTGTCAAAATCTGCTAGTCTGCCCAAATACGGAAAACCGTCGTAGGTGCCAGGACGCAATCCAGCCCAGGCTTTGACAAAGTGCTCAGGCCCCAGTTCATTGGAAAGGCTCTCCGCCCACGCTCGTAAATCGACCACTTCTGCTGGTGTGGTTTGGCAGTCAAAGCCAACTTCTTCGATCGTGGCCCCTGCCAAAACGTGCCCGCTCGACCGAGGTACTAAGTATCGGGAGCCTTCGTTGATTAGCGGTGCTTCCGACCATGCGGTGGCTGCGTTTTCGTTCAGCCGGTATAAGGCGAGTTGCCCGCGAACGGGTTGCATTGGCAGGTCGACATTGAATTGATTTAATAATCCTTCGGTCCATGGGCCGGCGGCGAATACGAATTGGTCGCCGTGGATGGTTTCTTGGTCAGTAAGAACGGATTCGATTTGTTGGTTGGCTGCGTGTACCTGAGTGTCTTGCCGGTTGGGCAGCAAACGCACGCCGTTCTTTTCGCACGCGGCCAGTAAAGCTTGTGCGTGATGCGGGTTGTGGAACTGGGCTGCGTTGGGAACAAAAACGGCTTTGCCTGTTGATTTGTTTGCAAACGCACCAGCCAGCATCGGGAAGCGTTGCTGGAGCGAGTTGTGGTCCAGCGGTTCGTTTTCGATCTGTCGGTCTTCCCATTCGTGAATCGCTCCGATGAGCGAAGCGGTCTCGCCGGCGGATCGAGCCAAGTAAAGGCTGCCGCATTGACGATAGCCGTTGTCAATTTCGGTTTCACGAAGCAGGCGTTTTGCCCACTCGCGATGAACTTGATTGCTCAACGCCTCCAAGTGCTCATAGGGATGCACAGCCGTCTCGCGATTACTCGGCGGCAACATCCCCGCGCCGGCCCAGGAGGCTTGCGATGCAAAATCATTGGCGTCGATCAGCGTAACTTGGTGGCCACGTGATGAAAGCTCATAGCTAATGGAGAGCCCAATAATGCCACCGCCGAGGATAACGATTTGTTGGCTCACGGTAGTTTATTTTTGGGCAAGGCAGCGGAGAGTTTATCGAACAGCGTTTGGCTGGCGGAAGAAATTGATTCTCCCGCGGTTGCTGTTGAGAGACCGGCAAGCATGGTTCGCAGAGCGGCCTCGTCATCCACGTCGGTTCTTGGCGGCAGCAAGGCGTAGCTTTTATTTTGTTGGTCAAGTCGTTGCGTGGTTTGTGCGAGCACCGCGGAGGTGCTCCAGTCGATATCGTCAAACACTTCCGCTAGGCCGCCTTTCATTCCCAGCAGATAGTATCCGCCGTCAGTGCTGGGGCCGATCACGACATCGTTTTTGTCCAGTTCATCGAAGGCGGTTTGGATTTCGGCGGCGGTTAGTTGCGGGCAGTCGGCTCCGATCACAACGACTTTTGTTGCTTGTTTCATGTCGGAGGGAGCGTCGGGAAATTGCTGAGCATGAAGATGCTGATCAAAAAACGTTCGCATTCGATCGCCAAGATCGCCGTTGGACTGAGGTTCGAGCATCCAGTTTTCTGGAATCGCCGTTCGGAAATCAGCTTCGCGATTGGTAGGGCTAAATACAACCGTCGCGCGGTCGGTATCGGGGGCCACGCTATTTAGTAAGTGAAACAAAAAGATTTGGTAGAGTTCACAAGCCAATTGGTTGCCCAAAGTCGCGGCCAAACGAGTTTTTACTCTTCCTGGTTCCCAAAATTTGGCAAACAATCCAAGGTGATTCACAGAGCTGTTCATGATAAAGGTGGCATCGTTGGCTATAATTCGGGGCCCCAGAAAACAGTGTCAGGGGATTCTGCTGTTAGGATCGGGCGAGGACGCATCATGACAAAAAGCGCTTCGTGTTGTTCGTGAAATGCAAGGCAGTGGATTTCAAAGGATTAAATAATAAGTTTTCTAACGTAAAGTGGCCCTAAGTACGTCTAACAAGTGCTATGTTTTCTGGTACTTTTCGTTTACGGCAACTTCGCTGGATTAACAATTTTAGTCTTCAATCGTAGGCAGCGTCAATCTGCCGGATGGTCATCAAGGTGATTTCAAAGCATGTCCCAACCCAGCGCTAACAGTTTTGTGAATCTGCTGGAGAAGAGCGGCGTCGTTGATCCGGAGAGTCTCAAGCCTGTGATTGCGGCGCTCAAGAAAAAAGCGAAAGCCGCGGGCAAAGAAGTCACCACCTCTCGGTTAATCAAGTATCTGATCGAATGTAAGTTGATCACGCAGTGGCAAGCCGACAAGTTTTT
This sequence comes from Mariniblastus sp., assembly GCA_023300235.1. Classification (GTDB taxonomy): domain Bacteria; phylum Planctomycetota; class Planctomycetia; order Pirellulales; family Pirellulaceae; genus Mariniblastus. The sequence continues at coordinate 23,502 of JALZWN010000262.1, read as the reverse complement.
GGCGGGCAAATACAAGGGGTTCTTTTTAGGCAAGTTCAAATTGCTCCGGCATCTTGGTTCGGGGGGCATGAGCAGCGTTTATTTGGCTCGTCATAAAATCTCTGATCAGTTGCGTGCGATCAAAGTTTTGCCTCGCAAAAAAGTTGCCGACAAAAGTTATCTGGATCGGTTTTATTTAGAGGCTCGCGTCGCTGCCAGTTTGAACCACCCCAACGTCGTTCGCATCTACGACATTTGCGAAGAAGAAGGCGTGCACTACATGGTGATGGAGTACGCCAAAGGTGAAGACTTGCTGGAGTTGGTCAACCGCAATGGTCCGCTCAAGTTTGCTGAAGCTGCTAGGTATGTTGCCGATGCTTGTGAAGGCCTGAAGCACGCTCACGAAAAAGAACTCGTGCATCGCGATATCAAACCTGCCAACCTGCTGCTAGGTGAAGACAAAAGCGTGAAGCTGTTGGATCTTGGTCTGGCTTTGGTCAATCAAGACGACGACGAATCGCTGACGGTATTGTACAACGAAAAAGTGATGGGCACCGCCGACTACTTGGCTCCCGAACAAGCGGTGAATAGTCACGCGGTTGATTTGCGAGCGGATATTTATAGCCTCGGTTGTACGCTATATTTTTTGTTGGTCGGTCACCCGCCGTTCCCCAAAGGATCGTTGGCTCAGCGAATCGCAAACCACCAGAGCACCGAACCGCCTTGCTTGTCGACGTTGCGGGAAGACGTTCCTGAGGGTTTGCTTGAGATTGTCGCAGTGATGACGCGCAAAGATCCTCAGCATCGATTGCAGACTTGCGGCGATGTTCAGGCGGCGCTTGAGGGTTTTCTGGCGTCCGGTGATATTTCCGAAACCGTGACCTTGATTGACCAATCGTCATCCAGTGATCCAGCATCCAACAACCAAAACGAGAAATCTAAAACGTCCGATTCGACAAATAAGCCGTTTCAGATAAAAACCGTAGACATTGACACGAGTCGGAAAAATCGCAATTCCAAGAGTAGCACCTCGGTTTCAAGAAAGCAGCACAGCAAAAAAATAGGCAAACCACCCGCTTGGGTATTGCCTGCTATCGTTGGCGGAATGTGTGTCGCACTCGCCGCCGCCCTCGCGATCGTCTTGTTCTTAACTTAGTAGTTAGTTCCTTTTTGGAAGACACTTTTCAGATGCTGCAACTTCAAAAATTATTTTCTCTGGCCTTGATCTTGTTGGCTCTCCTTTGCTGGATGCCGCAAGCCAATCAGGTTTTTGCTCAAGATGAAATCAGTAGCAAGGATCAGAAGACGATACAGTCTTTCGAAAAATACGTCGGGCAGATGTCTGAACAGATAACAGCCCAAAAAGGCGCCACGGCGATCAGTGCTGCGAAGAAGGCAATCGTGCAGTTGAAGAAACTGGTGAAGAAGCCCAACGCTGCGGTCATCACCAAGATCAAACCCACCTATCAAACGCTCAAATCTGGCTATCAACAAATGGTCGACGCGGGAGTCAGGATGCCGGCGCTGGCGGAACTGCCGAATACGTCGGCCGCAGGTGATAAACCGGATGCTTCGGCAGGCCAGGTTAGCTTTGTCAAAGACGTCGCGCCGATTTTGAATTCGAAGTGTGGCAATTGTCACGTCAATCAAAAGCGTGGCAATTTTAGTTTGGTCACATTCAATGAAATCAGTACCGGCGGTGGTGTGATCGCGGGCGACCCCGAGACCAGTCGGTTGATCGAAGTGATCGAGAGCGGCGAGATGCCCAAGGGCGGTGGCAAGGTCAGTAAGGCGGAGTTGGGCGTGCTGAAGAAATGGATCACCGCCGGTGGCAAGTACGATGGTGATAATCGAGCGCAGAGTATTGCGAACTTGGGGGCGCCGATGATGGCAAGTTCTGTAGAAGTCGTCCCAGTGAGGCGCCCCAAAGGCAGCGAAACGGTTTCGTTTGCTTTAGATATCGCGCCTATTCTTGTTGACAACTGCCAACGGTGCCACATGATCAACGGGCCTCGCGGGAACTTCAATATGGCGGATTTTGTTGCGCTACTGCGCGGCGGCGATTCGGGAGCGGTGATTAAACCGGGCGAAGCCAATGACAGTCACCTTGTGCAGCGGTTGCGTGGGGACGGGGTTGACGTGATGCCGCCTAATAAAAAGCTGAGTGATGAATTGATCGCGAAAGTGGTCACATGGATCAACGAAGGCGCGAGTTTCGATGGCATGTCTGCGAAGGATTCCACGATCCAAGTCGCTTCGATTGCCCGCGTCAATGCGATGACGCACGAAGAACTGATCGAAGATCGCAAGCAAACATCGGCAAAGATCTGGAAGCTGGCGATGACGGACGTGACGGCTGAAGTCGTGGCCAGCGATAGCTTTTTGGTGCAGGGGAATCTCTCCAAAGAAAACCTGCAAGGCATATCGGCGTTGGCCGAAGAGATTGCCGCTGGTTCGAAGCTAACCAGTAAAGGAAGCGATCAACCTTTTGTTCGAGGCAATGCGATAATCTTTGCGTTTTCAAAACGCTATGACTTTGGTGAGTTTGGACGGATGGTTGAAGAGCGTAATTTTCCTCGCAAGATTTCTTCTGCTTGGACCAAGACTCCTGAACGTGCCTATGTGGCGTTGTTGGTGACACGCAACCAAACTGCGGCCGACGTCGAAGTCGAATTGCATCGTCAGTTGTCAGCGTTGTTCGTTGCTGGCCGCGCGAACGATGTTCCTCGATGGTTCGCCGATGGTTACGGATGGACGCAGACGAAGAAAGCTTTTCCGCGTGATGAAACGGTTCAGGCGTTGGAGGGCCGAGCGGAAGCGGCGGCGAGTAAAATGAACAAGCTGGATGATTTTGTAAACAATCGAATTGATGCCGACCAAGCGGCGTTGGTGGGGTATTTGTTTGTCAAAGAGTTGAAAAAGAAATCCGGTTCTTACAGCAAATTGATGGCGGACTTGGACAAAGGTGAGTCGTTTGAAAAGTCGTTTGCCAAGCATTTTAATCTGCCGGTCAACATGATGTTGAAGCGGATGTCGGCTGCGACAAGGTAGCGAACCAGTGGAGTGGGGCGAGCCAGCGTCCCGCCGAGGCCAGGTTGGCATCGCCTCGTTTGCTCGAATAAATGACCGGGCCATAAGGATTCGCTAACGGCCACGGATGTTCTTTTGTGCTGGTTTTTATATTTGGTGCGGGGCAGTCAGGCGGCTATTTTTCAACGGATCTGGGTGGCTAGAATGGAAAAACCCATGAAAACTTTCGCAAACCCTCTATCTTGACAATTATTTTCGCTGCCCTACGATTGAACTTCAGTTACTTCGTTCTCGCGTTCGACAAATTAGATGAGCGTGTTGTGGCGTTGTCTGGAGCCAAACGATCCGGTTCGTTGGTAGTGGCGAACGCCGCAAACTTTGTATTACAGTTTAGAGGAGAGAGTCGATGACTCACGTGGTTGGTAAAACCTGCGATGGTTGCCGTTACACTGATTGTGTTGTCGTGTGCCCGGTAGAATGCTTCTACGAGGGTGAGACAATGTTGTACATCAGCCCTGACGAGTGCATCGACTGCGAAGCATGCGTTCCTGAGTGCCCTGTCGAAGCGATTTATCACGAAGATGACCTGCCAGAAGAGTGGCAAGAGTACATCCAAATCAACGCTGAAAAAGCTGAGACTTGTGAGAACATCACCGAGCGTAAAGAGCCGTTGAAAAAAGACGACTAGCAGTTTGCCGCGAAGGCGAATTCAAAACACATCAAGCCGCCAGAGATTCAAAGATTCTCGAGCGGCTTTTTTGTTGGCTGGTCGAAACCTAAAAAGTGGTCAATTTGGACGTTTTGGAGATATAAAATCGTAAATTTGACGCAAGCGTGGATAATAGGCGTGTCGCGAAGAACTGAACGAATCTGCCGCGAAACCACTATAGAGAACGCCTTTTCGTAAATTATCGTTGCTAGGCTTGTGTTTTCAACGGTAATAAGAGGCTGGATTGAGTCTATGATTTCGGGGCTTCGAATTCAACACGGAACCGCTGAGTCGCCCAGTTAACGGTTTCCGTTTTAACTGGCTCCACATCGAACAACGATCGCACAAAAAGAAATAAGACATGATTGCCAACCGAAGCTATGACTGCATTGTAATTGGTGCAGGGCCAGGCGGATGCACCGCCGCCGCGATCGTTGCCGAACAGGGCCACTCGACGTTGATCGTTGAACGTGACGAGGTACCTCGGTTTCACGTGGGCGAGTCTTTGATGCCCGAATCTTATTGGATTTTTGAGCGTTTAGGTATCGTCCGGGATCTTGAGCAAGCTGGTTTCACACGAAAGCATGGTGTGCAGTTTGTCAGCGCTGGCGACAAAGAAACCAAACCGTTTGTCTTTGCCGAACACGACGATCGGCCGTCGAACATGAGTTGGCACGTGAAGCGTGCTGACTTTGACAAGCTGTTGTTCGATACCGCTTTTAACCGCGGCGCGACGTGCTCGGACCAGACACGAGTGCTGGATATCGAGATCAAGAAAAAAGGAAATCATCTTGTCCGCCTGCAAACTGCTGACGGCAAAGAGCAAGAGATTTCGACCAAGGTCATCATCGATGCTTCAGGCCAATCAGCAATGATCGCCAGTCGGCTTGAGTTAAAAGAGTACTATCCGGATTTGAAGAAAGCCGCGATCTGGGGTTATTTTGAGAATGCTCAGCGTGCCGGCGGAGGCAATCCGGAAGTCACGTGTATCTTGAATACCAAATCGAAAGACGCTTGGTTCTGGTACATCCCACTGGGCGACGGCACGGTCAGCGTAGGCTTGGTCGGCGATAACGATTTTCTACTCAAGCGCGGAAACGCTCCGGCAAAGACCTTTGCTGAAGAAGTAAAAAATTGCCCGGGCATCGGTCGTCGCTTGCAAGACGCGACTCAGGTTGGCAAGTTCAACATCGCCAAAGAATTTTCGTATACGACATCGCAAATGGCCGGCAACGGCTGGGTTTTGGTCGGCGACGCGGGTGGCTTCATTGACCCGATTTATTCGTCGGGTGTTTTCTTGGCACTGAAGTCTGGCGTGATGGCCGGCGAGGCGGTTGCCGAAGGTTTGCACACCGGTGACATTTCTGGCAAGCAACTTGGCCGCTGGGCGGACGAGTACGAGTCGGGAGTGAAGTGGATTCGCAAGCTGGTTCGAGCGTTCTACAACAAGAACTTCAGCTTCGGTGATTTTATGAAGAAGCATCCGCAGCACGTTGGCAATCTGACGGACTTGTTGGTCGGCCGAGTGTTCGATCGCAATCCTGGTGAGATGTTCGACGACTTGGATCCGTGGTTGGAGAAGCTTGCCAAAGGCGAATCGGTCGAAGCATAAACCACGCTCATGTGAGGATGTTGTGTCGCTTGGTTGATGAGGCGGCAGCGTCCAGCCAGCACTGCCCGGTGGTATTTCCGCCGGTTTTAGAATCGTTGGTGCAGCACACATTTTGGCTTCTGTCGCGATCTTCGATTGGCGTTGCATCGATTTACGTCGCATCGCACCAAGCGGAAAAAATGGCCGAATCCGAAAAATCAGCTTCCAACGGTGATTGTGTGAATCAACACAGTGCGAACGATTTGGATCGCGTTTGTTCTTGATCTGGAGGTGGCTGCTACGGTCAACCGGCTTTCAAAAAAACTTATCGATTCCTGTTGATGGCTTGTCGATAAATCATGTGTGCCGTTCACTAAAAGCACAGATCAAACCACTCAATTTTAAAGAGCAGAGGATATTCTGATGGGTCAATGGAAATTTGGAATCGTCGCTTTCGCAATCGCATTATTTGCTGTGCCTGCAGCCGCCGAAGCTCAGAACTTTCAGCAGCTGGGTACTCGCCGTGGCGTCGTCACTGGGGCAATTCTTGGCGCTGTGATTGGCGATCAGAATAACGAAGCGTTCGCGGGAGCTGCGATTGGCGGGATTGTTGGCGGCACGATTGGAAACGTCTCAGGACGTGGACTCGATCGGCAGTACAGTGGTGGACGGCCAGTCTACGGCTACGGTGGCAACAACGGCGGTGGCTTCTACAACCAACCGGTTCAGTATCAGCGTACGGCTCCAGTTTACAGAGCAGCCCCAGTTTACCGAGCGGCTCCGGTGTATCGGTCGGTTCCTGTCTACGGTGGTGGGTACCGAGGTGGCTATGGCGGTGGATACCGAGGCGGCCGCGGCTGGTAGTACTAGCTAGTGGCTAATTTAAATTTGTCGATGCTATTCTGAACAAGCCGACAAAATCGAAATCAGGCTCGCTGCCGGGGCGAGAGGCGCGTTAATGAAATGTATCGAGGTACAGATTCTCGACCTTTGTTCGCGCCCAGTCTGTTTTCCGCAAGAACTTCAACGACGAATTGATCGAAGGATTGTTGTGGAATGAGTTGATGTTGATGTAGCGTCCAAGCTGCTCCCAGCCATAGTGTTCGACCAGTTCTGTAACGATGGCTTTCAAAGTGATGCCGTGCAGTGGGTTGTTTGGCTGTTCTTGTGACATGGCGGCGATGAGTTGGAGCGATTCTTTTGAGCGGTGCGGCTGTCGGGTGTTTATACCAGCGACTGCTTCTTTTGGCTGCCCGTAAAGTCAGTGTTTGCCTTGATGTCAGGCTTCAAATGACACTTTGGCGTTGATCGGCGGTTCGAACGCGAGTCAGCAATCATACGCTGGCTTTGCTGCTATTTGAGTGCCGACAGCTAAATTCCATTCACATAGTCATAAATAGACTGTGCAGCGATGCTAAAAGCTTGATTCTCGGTACATAGTCTATAGAGTTAAGGGGTCGTTTCCGCTTGATGTGGTGAGATTTTCAAGCGCTCCGAAACTCTATTGGCCTGTCATGTGTTTTCGCTAACTGGCCAACGTACGCGAAAGGTCAGACTTTTGTTTTGGAATCATAAAACGCCGAGTCTTATTTCCAAGCGAAAAGGTTTTACGCTTGTTGAATTACTCGTGGTGATCGCCATTATTGGCATTCTGATCAGCATGTTGCTACCGGCGGTGCAAAGTGTTCGCGAAGCGGCGCGGCAGGCTTCTTGTAAAAACAATCTACGCCAGTTGGCGATGGGCTGTTTAAGTTACGAATCGGCTAGGCAGCGTTTTCCTCAAGGCTGCGTGATGGGGCAGGGGGCCGGTTGGTCGGCATACATTTTGCCTCACATAGAACAGAAGCCTTTGTTCGAGCAGATTGATTTGACCGATAACTCGACTGCTCCATCGGGATCTGGCAACGCAAGTCATTGGACCAGTGGCCCCAACGAAGCCGCTTGTGCAACGTTCATTCCGATCTTTCGTTGTCCCAGTGATCCGGTGCCCAACCATATTGATAGCGGTGGTTTCGCGGCGATCACGCAAAGAGTTCCGTCGAGCTATTTGGGTGTTGGTAGTGGGACGGCAGATAACCAGAATGATTTTTACTTTTCTTCGACACGATCTCTTAGCGAAGTGCAAGCAGCGCGAAGTGGGATTTTGGTGCCCGACCAAAACGCTGCTTACTACGGTGCTTTCCGCTTGAAGTCGGTGGTCACTTTTGCGGACTGCTCGGACGGGGCTTCCAATACGCTGCTGGTTGGCGAGTCGGTTTTTGATGCGTCGGACTTCGAAGGAACGGCAAAAGGAATCGACCACTGGTACATCGGCTCTTACCAAATCGATTTCAATATCGAGGTGTCAGAGTTTTTGGGCTCAACTAAAATCCCGTTGAACTTGTACCATCAATACCAAGATGCACGGCTCGCCTCGCTTGGCAGTGGTTCTCGCGGGGCGCTATTCAGCGAAATGGCGTTGGGCTTTGCTAGTTGGCACGCCGGCGACGGAGTGAACTTTAGCTTTGCCGATGGTTCGACGCGATATTTGTCGTCCGATTTGGATGCGGAAGTCCTAGAGAACCTGGGTAATCGAGAAGATGGAAACTCCGTCGAGCCTCTGTAGTGTTTCTGCGGTTGGTAGGCTTGGGGTGCTGTTTAAAAAGAATCGAAACAACTAAAGCGATCACATGATTCAGAAATTCTTACTCGGTTTGTTTGCTGGCGTATTGTTGTTGCTCAACGGCTGCCCAGACTACTCTCACCTGAACGACGTGCCTGACTACAGCTCAATGACCGACGGCGGCGGTGAAGCCGAGACAGAATGACGCTTGCCCTCTGCGTCGTGGTGAATTGGTTGGTTGCTGTGTGCATTCTGAGCGAAAACAATGTTTAGCTTTCTACCGTAGTCAAAATGCTGTTCGAGCCAGGCGTGCGGTTGGCATTGTTTTGGACTAAATGTTGTTTAGGAGTGTCGTCCGCGATGTTGGGCAGCGTTTCGAGAAGTTAGACTGCCGATAGACATTACCTGCAATGAACGTGGCGAAATTTCACGTGTGATTCCTCAAGGAGATATGAAGATGACGATAGGCGTAGGCACGAATGACAAGCAGTCGGCGATGGACGGTTTGTCCAATATGACAGGTAGCGTTGTGCCGATTTCAGACGACGAGTTCCGCCAACGTTTGGAAGCGTTGCAGGCCCAGATACGTGAATCGGGAGCGGCGGCGGTTTACTTGCATGCCGGCACGAACTTGTATTACTTTACTGGTTTGCGGTGGAGTCCCAGTGAGCGGATGGTGGCGGCGATCGTTCCCGCAGAAGGCGAGATCTGCTACGTCGCGCCGAAGTTTGAATTGGATACGCTCCGTGACTATTGGAAAATGCCCGCCACGATTCACGCTTGGGAAGAACACGAAAGCCCCTACAAGCTGGTCAGCCAGATCATGAAGCCGCTTGGCAGCACCCTGTTGATCGACGAAGTGACTCCCTACTTCATCGTCAACGGGATTCAACAAGCCGATCCTGATCTCAAGCTCGGTCATGCTCAGCCTTTGACACAAAATCAACGTAGTCGAAAATCGCCCGCCGAGATCGCGATCATCAAACGTGCTCACGAGATGACATTGGCGGTACACGAAGCAGCCGCAGCGATGCTCAAGCCAGGAATCACCACGGGAGAAGTGGTCGATTTTATCGATCAAGCTCATCAAGTCGTGGGGGCGCCGGCGGGGTCGTACTTTTGCATTGTGCTGTTTGGCGTGGCGACGTCGTTTCCGCACGGCGTGAAAGATCCTCAATTGCTCAAAGAAGACGATTGGGTTTTGATCGATACCGGATGTTTGGTCGAAGGTTATAACTCGGACATCACGCGAAGTTTTGCTTTCGGGAATTACACCGATCGACACAAAGAAATCTGGGACATCGAAAAAACTGCTCAGCTGGCGGCGTTTGACGCGGCGAAACTCGGTGCACCGTGCGAGGCGTGTGACAACGCGGCGCGGCAGGCGATTGAAGCGGCGGGGTACGGACCTGATTATCAGCTTCCTGGTTTGCCTCACCGTACCGGGCATGGTTGCGGTTTGGACATTCACGAGGCCCCGAACTTGGTGCGCGGAGAGATGACGCCGATGGCCGAGGGGATGGTCTTTAGCAGCGAGCCAATGATTGTGGTGCCGGATGAATTTGGCGTTCGTTTGGAAGACCATTTTTGGATGTCAAAAGATGGTCCGGTATGGTTTACCGAACCGTCGGATTCGATTGACAATCCGTTCGGGCGGTAAGCTTAAGCTTGGTCGGTTGCCGGCGAGCTGTTGTGTGAGCGATGCTTCTTAAAAAAAAACGCCACTGAAAACGAACATCGTTTTCAGTGGCGTTTACGGTTTGCCTTCCCTGACGCGATTCTGCTGTCAGCGATTTTACTCAGGAGCGATGGTTGCGAGTTGCTTCAACGCGTCCAGCATTCCCATCAAATCATCTTTTGCACATTCTTCCCACTCGGCTGCTTTGTGCTTGATGATCGCAACCTTGAAGGCACTCGCCGCATCCATCACATCGTCTGGCAGGCTTGTGAACGCTTCGAATGGTTTGATTGCGTGAGGCTTCGGCGCGGCAGGTTCATCGCTGTCTGAATCTGATTCGTCTGAGGCTGGCATGTTGGAATCGGACGACTTACTGCCCGAATTCGGTGTGTCTTGGTCGCCCCAGTCTGGCCCTTCGTTGACAGGGCCTTCGACGTAGTCGCGGTCGTTGTTGCGGGGTTTCTCGGACAACGCAAGCGACTGAGTTTCCTCGTTGATTTCGGTTGAGATGATTTCGCCTTCGGCCGGTTTGTCGCCGACTTTGCCGAGCGTTTCCCAGCGTTCTTTTCGCATGCCTGAAACCGACCATTTATTTTGGACGGCACCTTCGAGCCACAGTTCTGCGTCGTCCCAATCGAGAGCGGCGTAGAAGTGGCTCCAGAAAACTCCTTCGTATTCACCAAACACGTGACCAAAGCGATCGTAGCAGCGACGTAAGCGGCCGACATGCTGAGGCGTCACGCCTCCGACCAATTGGCTCCAAGCTTCGTCGGCGTATTCATTGGCTTTGACGCCTTCGTGTTCGAGTTGCTTACGCCATAGGCAAATGATCTGCCCCTTGTCCCAGTTTGTTGTGGAGACAAGCGTATTCCACTGGCCAATGAATGGCTTTGACTCGGTCGTGGTCTTCTGGCTGATTGCGATAAGGTTAGGGTTGTCGACGGCAAGGGTGGGGGACTCGCTGGGCATGGGCATCCTGTTCCGATTCGTGTTTTGGTGTTTCTAGAGGTGCCCATCCGTCTCCGCTTGGTCGTCTGTGGCACAGCACCAAAGGTACTCTTGTTGAGTTTTCATTGAAGTCAAAAAACAGTTTTCCGGCTCGGTTTTCGAATGCCCGGAGTGAACAAAAGAAACAGCCCTGAAACTTCGCCATTTAAGCAAAGTTGACAACCGAGCTTTCGGACTACAGCGAAAAGGTTTTCACGAGTTTTCACGGTTGTTAGTGGATAACGTGTCAGCAAAACGAGCAGAACAAGCGAAACTGTCAAACTCTACCAAATTTGAAATGTCGCCGCGTTTCCCCATGGGCTGTGCTACTTTTAAAGTGTTCAGTTCGCGGCCTTTGGCACTCGTCCAGAAACCGTGGCTTTTCCCGGCCTCAAACATCCATTGAGCCACCTACAGAAAATCTCTAACATTCGCCCAGTCTCCCTAGCCTCCGCCTGCGCCGCGATATGCTCAACTTCGAAATCAAAAAAAGCCCCCGGAAATGCACCGAGTCTGGCCGTGACTTCGAGCCCGGTGAAGTTTTCTTTTCGGCGTTGATCGAAAACGAAAACGGCAGCACTTTGCGGCAAGACTTCTCGGCCGAAGCTTGGGAAGCAACTCCCGATGACTGCATTGGTTGGTGGAAATCTCAAGTCCCCGAAACGGGCAAAGGGAAAATCTATTGGGCGCCGAAGAAAGTCATGCTGGCGTATTTCGAACACGTTTTAAAACAGCCTGACTCACAAGATATCGCTTTCGTGGCATCGCTCCTGCTAGTTCAAAAGAAATACTTGACGATGGTCGACGACGGCAAAACTGATTCAATGACCCTCCGAGACCGCTCGACCAAAGAAAGCTACGCCGTGCCGATCGTCGAAATCGAAGGCCCACGGCTGGCAGAGATCCAAGAGATGTTGAGCGAGCAATTGTTTATGGACGAACCGATTGATGATTTGGAGGAAACTGATGAATAACGTTTTCCGAATTACGACCGTTGTGTTGTTGCTGGGATTGGTTCAGGCTGGTCAAGCCTTTGGGCAGTTCCGTGAAGAACCCATTCGCTTCAACAATTCATCCCTGACACGAACTCAGCCAGCCCAACCAACCCAGCCGGCTCCGTCCAGCTATCGGTCGACCCAGCAAGCTCAGCCAAGCCAACCGACGCAGCGCACTCAGGCGACGCCGGCCAACTACCGGACCAATCGGCAGCCAGCTGCCGCTGCGGCAGCAAGCCGACCTTCGGCTGCGCAAACGCAACTGATCAACACGCTCAACGCACGAGCTCAATTGGTCAAACAGCTCAACGCACCGGTCACGGTGAAAATCCCCGGCGCGCCCAAGATCAAAGGATCGCTACAGGTAGAGTTTCCGAAACGAATGCGGCTCAAAGCCGGCGTCCTTGGGGTATCCGAAATGGGCGTCGACGCGGGCAGCAACGAACAACAGTTTTGGGTGTGGTCGAAGATGGCGTTACCGGGCAGTCCGGCCGCGTTGTACTACGCCGATCATGCTCAGTATCAAAACAGCCAAGCCCGCAGCCAGATTCCACTCGAGCCTGAACAGATCATCAACGCCCTTGGTTTGGTCGCACTCGATCCCAACGGGCAACACTACGGCCCGTTCGCCGAAGGAAAGAAACACGTTAGGCTTTATACCATCCAGGATGTCAATGGAGCCCGGCAAACTCGAATGCTGTTGATCAATGCTACGACGGCGGCGGTCGAGCAAACTTCGGTATACGATCAAAGCAATCAACTGGTGGCTTACGCGAACGCCTTGAAGTTCAAAAACTACAAGCAGCACAACATCTCGTTGCCACAGAAAATCGAGATCAATGTGGTGCAGCCTGGGAAACAAGACTTTGTAATGAAAGTCGACCTCGGTTCGTTTTCTGTCAATTCGCTCTTCGGCGACCCGAACCAAATGTGGGCCATGCCTGATGCTCGTAACGTCAAACGAGTGAATCTTGGGACGCTTGGGAATTAGTTGGTGATGGTGCTTCCTGTCTGCCTGCGATCAAGTCACGGGAGTAATGGGGCCTGAGAGGCTGGCACGAGCACCGCAGCGGTAGTCAGGCAACCTTTCAAAACTCGCCAAACTTCACAAAACGGCAACCAACATGATCTTCGGCTGGTTTAAAAAACGACGACGCAAAAAAATCTTGGCTCAACCCATTCCTGAATCATGGGCCTTGCACCTCAACCGCAACGTGCGGCTTAGCTGGGATCTTCCGCCAGCAGAGATGGCTCGGCTGCAAAAGCTGACCCAAGTCTTCGTCGCTGAAAAGCATTGGGAAGGCTGCGAGGGACTCGACGTCACCGAAGAAATGAAAGTCACGATCGCTGCTCAGGCTTGTTTGATGCTGCTGGGTGTGGACGACTTTTATTTCGACAACGTTTCGACGATTTTGGTTTACCCCCAAGCCATCGTCCGTGCCTCGACCGACGGTAGCCCAACTCACCGCGCTGGGGAGGCATGGCAAGGCGGTCCGATCGTGCTGGCCTGGAATAGCTCGCTAAAAGGCGGGCGTAACGAAGACGATGGTAAGAACGTCGTGATCCACGAATTCGCTCATGCATTGGATGGGCTGGATGGCGAGATGGGTGGCGAAATCGTTTTTGACGATGATGAAACCGCGGCCAAGTGGCAAGAACTCGTCAAAGTCAAATTCGGTGAACTGTGTCAAGCCAAAGAGCAAGGCCGAAGCACGCTGCTGGATCACTACGGCGCGACCAACCCGGCAGAGTTTTTCGCGGTGTCTTCTGAGACGTTTTTCGAACAGCCGCATGAGTTACGCGACGAACACACGGAGCTGTTTCGGATGTTGAAGCTGTATTACAAGGTTGACCCGACGCAATGGCAAGAAACGATCGTCCGCAGACGCGAGCGGAATCGCAATCGCAAACCGCGGTAGCGATAGGATCGGCGCGCAAGGCCTGTAAATCGTGGGCTTTACGGATGGAGTTGATGAGTTAGTCATGCGATGAATGTCGCCTTTTGCTGCGTAACAGAGCGATCTTTTACTGAGTAAAAGGCGACATTCGGGAAAACAGAATCAACAGTCCGGTTGGTAAAGAACAGGCAGTCGGCGAGTGAGCGCGTCTACGCTTCTAGCAACTCCGCGATCTGCGTGACGGTCAGCTGGAGCGAAGCGGCCGCCATTTGGAAATTCGTATGTGACGAAATCTCCGGCTGGATCTCTTGAAACAGCTCGTTGGCGTTCTTTAGCTTTCGCAGTTTTTTTTTGGCTTGCTTGAGGTACTTCGCATGATCGCCGTCCTTCAGCGGTCCGCCGAGTGCCAACATGTAGTCGTACAAGCCTCGCTGCACCTCTCGCAGTTCGTCGTCCTCTTCGGCTTCTTCGCAGTGCTTCAGAAACGTACGCACCATCCACATGTGACTGCAGAGATCATCGATGCGTTTAACGAGCTGTTCTTGGTTGTCTAATTCGTTGGTCATAGCGGTGCTTTAGGACGACATTTTAGGTCGGCGAGGCGTGTAGGTGCAGCAATCTTTCGGACAGACGTCCCAGTTGGCCGGCATGTTCCCGATCGCTTGCTTCTCCGCTCCGCTGGTCCGCTCCACAATCAACTCGCTGACCATCGAGACAAACTGCGGATGCACGCCAACCGAGCCCGCTCGGACCATGTTGATTGACAGCTCTTTGCAGATGTCCATCGCCTCGGTGTCTAAATCGAACATGACCTCCATGTGATCCGAAACAAAACCGACCGGCATGATCACGATGTCTTTGATTCCGCCGCCGTCATGCAGCGCTTGAATGTGATCGCAGATGTCGGGATCCAACCAAGGCTGTTGCGGTGGGCCGCTGCGGCTTTGGTAAACCAAATCCCAGGGGTTATCGCCGATCGCTTCCATGATCAAACGGCTGGCTTCGTTCAGCTGAGTCTCGTACTTGCAGTTTTCGGCCATCGAGATCGGAATGCTATGAGCGGTGAACACCACGCGTGCTGCCGCCCGTCGCTCTTCTGGGATCTGATCCAACGCCTTTTGCACGCGGTCTGCTGAAGCACCGATGTACAGCGGATGGTTGAACGCCATGCGAAGCTTGTGAACTTCTGGGGCGCCTGCGCCGACTTGTTCTTGAGCTTTGATAATGTTTTCGCGGTACTGACGGCAGCCGGAGTAACAGCTGTAAATCGACGTGAAGAACGCTAGCGATTTTTTGATGCCGTCCTTTTTCATTTGCTCCAGCGTGTCGGCAAACATCGGATGCCAGTTTCGGTTTCCCCAGTAAACGGGTAAGTCGATACCGTTGGCGGCGAGGTCCGCTTTGATGGCTTCGATCAAGGCGAGGTTCTGGTCGTTGATCGGGCTCTTACCACCAAAATGTTGATAGTGCTGGGACACCTCCAGCATCCGCTCGCGCGGCACGTTTTTGCCTCGCAGGACGTTTTCTAAAAACGGCATCACATCGTCGGGACCGTTGGGGCCGCCAAAGGATACGACCAGCAGAGCATCGAAGGGCAATTCAGTTTCGGACATGGGGGTAACGCTTATTTTTTGTTAATGAGAATTTTGAAGGTAGTTTTGATTTGCTGGCGGCAGAGCGGTGGTTTGGTTTTAAACCGGTGCGGTCAGTTTTTCGGTGAGTCCGGGCGGGAACAAAATTGCGTAAGGCATTTTGTCATTCGGGAAACGACACAACGCGGCCAGGAACTCTCCCGTCACCGCGATCTGCCCATCGGCATCGACGATGGCGAATTGGTAGACCACCCGTTTGCCATCGGCCGTCACCAACGATACGTTAACATCGACTTGCTCGCCCAAGACCAGCGGCCGCACGATGTCAATTTCGCAGTTAATTCGAGGAAAGCCCATCGTGCCTCGCTCGTCTCTGAGCACCACGCTGAGCCCTCGGCTGCGAAGAAACCCGTACTCGGCTTCTTCCATCATCCGGAAGTAGCTGGAAAAATGGGCGAACCCCGAAGCGTCAGTGTCGACCATCCGCACTTCACGCGGATAGCTGAACTGGGCCAACGGGGCTTCATCGGATTTTGACAACGAATTTATCGACATAGTGAATCATGGAACCGTCGGACAAGCATTGGCACAACAAAGCGGCTTGGGATCGTCTTGCAAAAAAGCAAGATCGTCTGGCTCGGCCTGCTAGAGAGATTGATTTTGCAGATCCGCTGGGTTCCGTCGATGGCCCCGGCTGGCTTGGCGGGAATATTTTTGGCAAACGTGTGCTCTGCCTAGCCGCCGGCGGAGGACGCCAAGGCCCAATCTACGCCGCGGCGGGGGCTAAAGTGACCGTGGTCGACCTTAGCCCGGTGATGCTGGAACTGGACAAAAAAGTCGCAGCCGAGCGAAAACTCAATTTGCGAACGCTGGAGACGTCGATGGATGAACTGTCGGAGTTGGGCGATGGGACGTTTGATATCGTGATCCATCCGGTGAGTACCTGCTATTTGCCGGACGTGGCTAAAACTTATCATGAAGTTGCTCGGGTTTTGGCTGTTGGCGGGATTTATATCAGTCAGCACAAACAACCCACTAGCATGCAAGCGGGAATCGAACCCGAACACGGGAGCTATCGTTTGCAGCAGAGTTACTTTTTTAAACGACCATTGCCGGCGGCGGCGAAGCCAAATTTAGTGCGTGAAGACGGGACGCAGGAATACATCCACCGTTGGGAAGAGTTGATCGGTCACATGTGCCGAGCGGGTTTGTTTATTGAAGACTTGACGGAGCCATTGCATGCCAGGCCGGATGCTGCGGTAGGAAGTTTTGAACATCGCAGTCAGTTCATCGCGCCGTATGTGCGGATCAAGGCACGGAAGTATGGTGAAACGAAAACGAAGTCGACGCTGATTCAACCTTGAGGGAAAGGCGACATTGGGATCCTCGCTGACGCGGCGGGCTATCATTTGCTCTCGCTGGTGCTCGGTTGCTTGCTGACGCGGGGGGCTATCATTTTCGCTGCGCCAAGCGAGCACTGTGCCAAGCGAGCACTGTGCTAAAAACCAAACCGTGAACGTCGTTTCTTTGGGCCGCCGTCGACCACCCAATCGATCACTTCGTCGACGCGGTTCTCTCGTGTCTCCATTCGCTTGGCCGAGGACACTCGATAAGCGTAGCCGCGTTTCTTACCAGCGGTTAGCTGGTCCCATGCTTCCTTGGCCGTCGCGTTAGCCGAGAGGGCTCGTTGCAACTCGCTGGGGACGTCGACTGCGTTCTGGTCGGCGATCCGAAACATCACCAGCACGTCGCCGCCGAGCTCGAGGCCGCATTTTTTCATGAATTTCTTGGGGAGCAGCACGTACCACTTTCCACCGCTGGGATGCAACGCCCCATTGAACCGGTGCCCACAGACCTCGCCATCAATCCGCAGTCGCGGAAATTTGTCCAGTGGCAGTTGCTTTTGCAGTTCTGCCGACAGATAGGCCACCGTGTACGCCACGCGGCCAAAATTGTGTTTTTTGATCGTCGTGAACAGCTCGAACGGGTACTCTGCTAAATCATTCATTGTTCAATTATCACTCGATTGTTAACGACATCGACAAAACCAAAGCTTATCGCTGGGGCTGCAGCACCCCGTCGTGCGTCTGGGAATTCGACGCAAGCTGTCTTTTAACCGCAAAGCGAACAAAAAGAACACAGGTTCGCCGGGACGGATAGAACCTTTTCCCGTCAGTGCTTAGAATATCGAATCAAAACCGGGCTCGCAATTAATTCGCGAGTCAAATGTACCCTCTATTCCCCACCGGAATGACAGATGTCTGAAAAGAACAGCGATTCGAGCCCGATCGTCGGGATTGTGATGGGCAGCAAATCTGACTGGCCGACGATGTGCCACGCAGCCGAAATCCTTGACGACTTTGGGATCGCCCGCGAAGCCCGCGTCGTGTCCGCTCATCGCACTCCCCAGTGGATGGTCGACTATGCGAATTCGGCCGAAGAGCGTGGCTTGAAGATCATCATCGCCGGCGCCGGAGGTGCTGCTCACCTGCCCGGCATGATCGCCTCGATGACTCGTCTGCCTGTGTTGGGCGTGCCGGTGCAGAGCAAAGCGTTGAGCGGATTGGATTCGTTGTTGTCGATCGTGCAAATGCCCGGAGGGGTTCCTGTGGGCACGCTGGCGATCGGAAATTCCGGAGCCAAAAACGCGGCACTGCTGGCGGCTCGGATGCTGGCGAATGAAGATTTGAGCGTTCGCGAAAAACTGGAAGCGTTTATCAAGGACCAAACCGAAACAGTGTTGGAAGAACCGGAGCTATAAGCCTTGAACGTCCAGAATGATTTGCCAAATGGGCAATTGCCAGCGGGGCAGTTACCCCCAGTTCTACCCGGTTCAACCATCGGAATCTTTGGTAGCGGCCAGCTCGGCAAAATGATGACCACCGCGGCCAAGCTAATGGGCTATCGCGTTCATGTGTTCTCGCCCGACGCCAGCACGCCTGCCGGGCAAGTTGCCGACCGAGAGTTCCAAGCGGCTTATGAAGACGTGGAAGCGGTCGAGGAATTTGCGAAGTCGGTCGACGTGATCACGCTGGAATTTGAAAACATTCCGGTGGCTGCATTGGCTGCCGCGGGCAAGCACGTCAAGGTTTACCCTGGCGACCAGGCACTCGCGATCCCGCAAAACCGATCGCTGGAAAAGAACTTCCTACGCGACCACGACATTCCAACCTGCGAATTTCGTATCGTCCGAACGTTGGATGAGCTCAAGGCTGCCGGTCAGCAAATTATGCCTGGCGTTTTGAAGACCACTTCTGGTGGCTACGATGGCAAGGGGCAGTACGTGATTCGTAGTGCCGACGATATCGAGACCGCTTGGGCGGAATTGAAAACCGACGAGGCGATATTGGAAGAGTTCATTGAATTTCAGTACGAGTTTTCGGTCATCGGTGCTCGTAGTGCTAACGGGCAGTTCGCGGCTTATCGGTCATTTCGCAATGACCATCGCAACCAAATTTTGGACGTCTCAATTTCACCGTCGGGTTTGGAAGCATCGCTTGACGCGCAAGCGACGGAAGTCGTGCAGGGGATTATGGAAGGGCTGAACGCGGTTGGCGTTTTGTGCGTGGAGTTCTTTTATCGTGACGGTCAGATTCTGGTCAACGAGATGGCTCCGCGTCCGCATAACTCGGGGCACTTGACGATCGAGGGGCACGCGACCAGTCAGTTTGAGCAGCATTTGCGAGCTGTTTGTGGTCTGCCGTTGGGGGCGACGGCACAAGTCGCTCCTGCAGCAATGGTAAATCTTTTGGGCGACTGCTGGTCTGGTGGCGAACCGAACTGGCAAGCTTGTTTGGAGTTGCCGGGCGTGTCATTGCATTTGTACGGCAAGGAAAAACCAGCAGCGGCTAGAAAGATGGGGCACATCACCGCCGTCGCCGACACGGTCGAAGAAGCTCGTCGGTTAGCGGTTGCGGCTCGTGATTCGCTGTAGTGTGGCGTTGCAGTTAACGGATGCATCTGACCAAGAGGCAAATGGCGGCCTGCGACGTGAGCGAGGAACCGATCGTCGCCTTTTACTCGGTAAAAGAGCGCTACCTTCGGTGGACGTTCATAAAGCGGTTCGCTTTGGATGAACAGGCGTTTATCTAAGGAACTGATCGTCACCGCTCCGCGACAGACCGCTCTTTCACAGAAGTGAAAGGCGACTATCACAGTTTTGGCAGATCCAAGATTAGCCACGAATCACACGAATGCCTGTGGGTGGGATTTCGTGCTTATTCGAGGCTCTAGGTAGTAAGTACGTTAGCCTCGAAGCTCTTTCCAGCGGACAAACCCTTCGAGGGCTTGGTACTGGGCAAGGCCGAGTTCGTCGTAGATTCGAGCCGTCTTCGCGTTTCGCGCTTCCGCACGCTGCCAAAATTCGCGAGCATCTGGGCCGGGGAACAACGCGCGGTCTTTCTGCGATTCGTGCCGGAAGATTGCGACTCGCTTGCGTTCGACTTCTTGTGGGCTCAACGGTACGGCCATCTCAATCTCGTGCGGTGGCCACTCTTGCCATGCTCCACGGTACAGCCAAACATCGCACTCCTGCATCCAGTCATCGTCGCGGCAGCGACGGCAGGCTTCAAAGATCACGTCCAGGCAAGTTCGGTGGGTTCCATGCGGGTCGCTCAAATCGCCAGCTGCGTAAATCTGATGAGGCTTCACTTTGCGTAGCAGGTCGATTGTGATCTGAATGTCTTCCTCGCCGATCGGTTTCTTGCGAACAACGCCTGTCTCGTAGAACGGCAAATCCAAGTAGTGCAGGTTTTTGTCTTGAACACCACAAATCCTCGCACCGGCTCTAGCTTCACCGCGTCGGATCAGGCCTTTGAGTTGTTGCATTTGTTGCAGGTCAACTTCACCCGCATTTTTTTGATTTAGGAACTTGATCATCGTTTGAGTCAGGTCGCCGATCGCATCATGGTTGATGTCAAACGTATCGCAGAAGTCCGTCACAAACTCAGCGAATCGCAACGCGTCTTCGTCGAATACCGCGATGTTTCCTGAAGTCTGGTAAGCGACATGAACTTCGTGGCCTTGTTCGGCCAGCCGAATCAGCGTGCCGCCCATGGAAATCACGTCGTCATCTGGGTGAGGCGAAAACAGTACGATCCGTTTTGGGAACACGACGCCTGGTTGATCGGGTTTACCAGCGGCCCAGCCGGTGATTGTGTTTTGCAACTGCTTAAATACATGCAAGTTGATCTCGTAAGCTGAACCGTATTCGGCCAACAGAGACTGCAAGCCGTTTTCGTTGTAGTCAGCGTCGGTCAGCATCAAAACGGGTTTGCTCAGCGTCAGGCTCAGGCCAATGACCGCCCGCCGCACCATCGCCTTGTCCCACTCAATCTCGCCACTCAACCAAGGCGTCTTGATGTCTTGCAGTTCGGCAGCGGCGGCACTGTCGAGGATGAATTCGGTGTTGGGGTGCGTCTGTAAGAATGTCGCCGGGATTGTCGGCGTCATTTCGCCTTGGACCGATCGAGCAACGATGCCGGCTTTGTTTTCGCCGAAGGCAAGCAGCACGATCTTGCGAGCCTTCAAAATGGTTCCAACGCCCATCGTGATCGCTCGTCGAGGAACGTTTTCAATCCCAAAGAAATCACTCGCCGCGTCGATACAAGTCAAACGATCCAGTGTAATCAAGCGAGTTAGGCTCTCCGTGCCAGAACCCGGTTCGTTGAATCCGATGTGTCCGGTACGGCCAATGCCCAATAGTTGAACGTCGATCCCGCCAACGGAATCGATTTTTGCTTCGTACTGGCGGCACCAATCGGCTACTTGTTCAGCCGGGATCGTGCCGTCGGGGATGTGAATGTTTTCTTCGGCAATGTCCACGTGATCAAACAAATGCTCTCGCATGAAACGGACGTAACTCTGCAAGCAGTCTGGCTGCATCGGAAAGTATTCGTCCAAGTTGAAGGTGATCACGTTCGAAAGTGACAATCCTTCTTCGCGATGCATTCGCACCAATTCGCTGTAGACATTGACCGGTGTGGATCCCGTCGCCAGGCCAAGCACGCAGTTCTTGCCGGCCGCAGCTCGTTCTTTGATCAGATCGGCAATCTCGGCGGCGACTACTTGGCTGACTTGTTTCGAATCTTCGTACATTCGAAACGGAATTTTGCCGCCACCGTGAAAGGCTTGCGGTGTCGCTGGATTGGAATTGCTCGTCCCACTACGGTCGCTTGGTTGCTGCGTGTTCATTTTCTGGTTCCATTGAGTTCTTCAAAAGCTCTCTATTGAAACCGATTATCGGCCAGATGCAATGGCCTGTTTCGATTGAGAACAAGATAAGCGGAAATCATCTAAGCCTTGGTGAGAGGCCACCAGCGGGCTGTATCGCTTTAATTTTGATGCTTTTGAAATGAAAACGCCCTTTGGTGTATATGTGGGGCGTTGAGCTTTAAAATCGTATTGTCGTTTCAAGTTAACACGGCGAGAACCTGTTAGCGAAGATCGTTTTCGATAAAGGCTTCGTGAATCGATTGCGGGTGGTAGTCAAAGGATTGGGCCGGCAAAAATTCGTCGGCTGATTCGTGTTGGTAGTGTCCGAGTTCCTCTTCCATTTCTGGGAGACTCTGCTGCATCACTTCGGCAGCCAGACTACGGTAGTCTTGGGCGCCGTTGGAATCGGGCGAGTACCGAAAGATCGATTCGC
Source organism: Mariniblastus sp. (assembly GCA_023300235.1). Classification (GTDB taxonomy): domain Bacteria; phylum Planctomycetota; class Planctomycetia; order Pirellulales; family Pirellulaceae; genus Mariniblastus. The sequence goes on along the minus strand of JALZWN010000262.1, from coordinate 1,795 downwards.
CATGACTAGGGGCTTCGGCCAATCGAATGTTGCGACGGATCCGCGTGTCAAAACTGCCAGCGTTGGCCCAGATCGAATTGGCTTCGCGTTGGTCCACAAAAAACATCTCGACATCGTCGACGACTTCGTTGGCCAATCGTGTTCCAGTGTCAAACATGCAGTAAATCACATTTGAAAGAGTCAGTTCTGGGTTGAGCCGTTTGCCGACCAGTTCGATCGTGCGGAGGAGTTTGCTCAACCCGTGCAACGCAAGAAAGTGCGGCTGCAGTGGGAGGAAAACTTCGTTCGCGGTCGTGAGCGCGTTCAGTGTCAAAATGCCTAATGACGGCGGGCAGTCAAAAATGACGTAGTCGAAGTCTTCGGCGACTTCGGCCATCCGATCTTGCAGGATGATTTCGCGGCCAACGGCACCGGCGAGTTCCATTTCGGCGGCGGCGAGGTCAATATGTGAGGGGGTTAGCCAGAGGTTGGGTTCGATCGGATGTCGAACTTCGTCAAGTTTGACTTCGGCGGTTAGCACGTCGTAGACCGACAGGTATTCTTCCTCCATGGCGAAGCCAAGGTGCAGCGAAGCGTGAGCCTGCGGGTCCATGTCGATCAGCCAAACCTTGTTCCCGGCTTCGGCTAATGCGGCGCTCAGGTTAACGGCGGTGGTCGTTTTTCCAACGCCGCCTTTTTGGTTGATAATTGCAATACTTCGCATCGGAAACTCCATTTTCCTGCCGATAAAATCGAATTCGACCCTCCTGTCGATTTCTTCTGAGCACTAGTATATGGGGGCGGTCGATTAATATCCTAGAGCGGTTTTGATCCGTTTTGGCGATAGCCAAGGTTTTGACCGGTTCAATCGAGTTGTCCGGTTGCTTTATTACTCTGTTGCCGGTTGCTAGCGTGTTTAATACAAAGCTTTTATAGCCCCCTGAAATACATTCAAACTTCCCGATGCCATTTTTTCGATTTCAAAAATCTTATTCGCCCCTAACGATTTGCAATACTCGCAGTGGCACATTGCTGCCGGCTAAAATTGCCGAGCAAATGACCGAGCAAGGTTTGGCTCGTCCTGACACGAATTGGTTTTTGATAAGGCTGTTGGATGTGCCAGTGCTGGAGCGGGCGGCGGTGATTTCTGCCGAGCTTTCAAGGTATGTCGTCGATTTGGCTTGGTCTCATGCGAATCAAGGCGGTGATCGGGCAGGGCAGAGGGTTGTTCCGCTGCAGACTGCTGCTGGCGAGCCAATCTATCAGAACGATAAAGTCCCTACTGAGGCGGATGTTGCTTGTCGGGTGGAGCAGTACTACGTTCCGTTTCACGAGCAATTAGCGGCGGAGTTACGGCGGCAAGTCGAGCAGTTTGGGCACAGTTTGTTGGTCGACGCTTATTCGACTTCCGATCCGGCGGCCACGGATATTCAGTTTCGACATTGCGATGACGCCGGATTGCGAGAGTGGTTGGATCGCTGGTCGGAGTCGGAGGGCTGTAATCACTCAGTTGGTTTTGCGAGCGATCCCCCGACGTCGGAGGTGATCAAACGTCACGGAGCCATCGCTGGCGTCCGCTGGTTGCAGATCGATTTGAATGAAAAAAACTATGTCGACTCGTTTGACGGCGAGTTCGATTTTGACGACGGTCGAGAGCTGATTAAGACGATTGAGTCCTTGATGATATCGCTTACTTATTGGGCTGAGCATCAGCCGAAAGTTTAGTGGCTTGAAAGGTCGCTATTCGTTTTTCAATTTGATGAACGATAGGTGTGCGAGTAGTGTCTTAAGTGGAAGCCAATCCATTCGTCATGGG
>JALZWN010000261.1 GCA_023300235.1 Mariniblastus sp. | reverse complement strand
AAAAATGTCTGCTTATTAGATCCCCCACATAAAACACCGATGGCCAAAATCAAACGGGGCGTTGAGGGCTTGGCGTAGCGCCATCAATTCGCTCGCGCGTTCGTGCTGGCATTGCTCATGCCGCTGCATCCCAAATAACCTGTGGCGTATAAAAAGGCTTCTAGCACTGTCGCCTAAGCTTCCTTGCTAACAGGGGCCGTTACAGTCTGGCACTCTAAAACTTCGGCTGGGTGACCGCCCGGCGTTTGAAGTTGCGACCGCGCATAAAAATACCAGCCGCGGTTTGAAACAAACCGCAAGCTGGCCAACAAATCGGTATTGAGAAGACTCTCGCCGTTTATCTAAATCATGCTCGCGATAACCAAAGCCACCACGCTCATCAGCTTCAACAGGATGTTAAGCGATGGACCAGAAGTATCTTTGAACGGGTCTCCGACGGTATCCCCAACAACGGCTGCCTTGTGAGCTGCACTGCCTTTGCCGAGCATCTGGCCTTCGACTTCGTATCCTTCTTCGATCATTTTCTTAGCGTTGTCCCAAGCTCCACCAGCATTCGACTGGAACAGAGCCATCAACACGCCGCTTACGGTTACGCCAGCGAGCAAACCGCCCAGCATCAAAGCATTCGTATTGGCTTCAGCGGTAGGCGAGATATATGGCAAGATATATTTTGGTAGGAAGCCAAATGCCACGGGCACGGTCACTGCGACCAAACCCGGCAAAATCATTTCCCGAATCGACGCTCGGGTCGAGATCGCGACGCACTTTGCGTATTCGGCTTTTCCGTCTGCCGCATCAAAGGTTTCTTGCTCCGCTTTTGACCATTGATCGTAGCTTTTGTCAGGATTGCTCTTCATCACGTCCAGAGCTTTTTTCAGTTCTGGGATGTCATGAAATTGACGACGAACTTCTTTGATCATCGCCATCGCTGCTCGACCAACCGCGTCCATCGACATCGCCGAGAACATGAACGGCAACATTGCTCCGATGAACAGCGAAGCCATTACGAAAGGGTTGGTAATATCAATAGCTGAAAACTGGCTGTCGGGATGCGTCGCGTTGTACGTCGTCATGAACGCGGCAAACAAAGCCAACGCGGTCAACGCAGCCGAACCAATCGCGAACCCTTTACCGATCGCAGCAGTTGTGTTTCCAACCGCATCCAGTTTGTCAGTTCGCTCACGAACTTCTGGTGGCAATTCCGCCATTTCAGCAATACCGCCAGCGTTGTCAGAGATTGGCCCGTAAGCATCAACCGCCAATTGAATCCCCGTGTTGGACAGCATGCCCACGGCGGCAATCGCGATTCCGTACAGTCCTGCGAACGAGAACGCGGCAATGATCGCGATCGCGATGATAATGATCGGCAGGGCAGTGGACATCATTCCTACGCCCAGACCGGCGATGATATTCGTCGCTTCACCAGTGACTGACTGACGCACGATTTTTCTAACCGGTGGTTTGCCCGTACCTGTGTAATACTCAGTGATCTTTCCGATCGCCAATCCCGCTCCCAAACCGAACAGAATTGCGAAGAAAACACCATTGCTAGTGATCGTCATTTCTTTGCCAGCCAGAGTGGTGTAAACCCATTCTGTCGGCAGCAATAGCTTGATGATGCCGTAAGTCAGCAACAACATTGCGCCAGCGGATGCAAATTCACCAAGATTCAAAGCGTGATGAGGGTCTCCGCCATCTTTGACTTTGACCAAGAATGTACCTGCAACCGAAGTCAAAATCCCGACGCCGGCCAGGATCAGTGGCAGCATGACGGCGGCGAGTGGATTGGCCGCAAACGCGTCCAGGCTATAAAACGCCGTCCCCAAAACCATCGTACCGATGATCGAACCAACGTAAGATTCAAACAAGTCTGCTCCCATACCGGCAACATCACCGACATTGTCACCGACGTTGTCAGCGATGGTTGCGGGGTTCAGCGGGTGATCTTCGGGGATTCCGGCTTCGACTTTACCGACCAAGTCAGCACCAACGTCAGCGGCTTTGGTATAGATACCGCCACCAACACGAGCAAACAAAGCGATCGATGAAGCACCAAAAGAGAACCCCGTCAGAACGGTGATTACTCGTGTGAGGCTGGCTTCTGTGCCGACACCGAACATGATTGAATAAACGAGAAACAGGACGCTGAGCCCGAGAACTCCAAGGCCAACCACTCCCATGCCCATGACACTGCCGCCGGCAAAAGCGACTTCGAGTGCAGTTCCGAGCCCTGTTCGAGCGGCGTTTGTTGTTCGTACGTTCGCTTTGGTCGCGACCTTCATTCCGATGTAGCCCGCCAGTGCAGAGCAAAACGCGCCCAGCACAAAAGACAAAGCAACCAGCGGCGAAGATGCTTCTCCTTGATTATTTCCAGCCCAACCGAGCAAACCGGCTACCACGATCACAAAGATCGCCAGCACGCTATACTCGGCTTTCAAGAACGACATCGCCCCATCGGCAATACTGTCAGCGATACGAACCATTTTTTCATCGCCCGGGTCTTGCTCTTCAACCCACTTGGCTTTCCAAAACGTAAACGCGAGTCCAACGATGCCAAAGACTGGCACAAGATAAAACAGAACCGGCACGGTTGCCCCGGTTGAAGTCGAGCTATCGGTCTTCGCCGGGTCAGCGGCGGATACTTCGGCGGCACTGGCGTCGACAACGTCGGTCGTCACATCACCAGCCACTGGGTCATCAGCAAAGCCCTCTCCCACCCCAACGGTAATCAAGAACAAAACGAAAACGGAATGCAACACTAACGACCGAAACGAAACTGAATTCGGCCGCAAAAACAAAATTGATTTCACGGGATATCTAATCTGGTTAAGAAGTTGAATCGGAACTGGTAAGACAATTTTGACGAAAAAAGCCGTGCCAAAGCACCAACTCTCTCCCCACAAAACCAGCCATCACTTGTGAAGCCTCCAACAATCAGTCGAGCTTTTCAAAAGCGAGGGATGGATTGCGGACAATTCGTCAAACTTGAATTTAAGTGAAACACACTCCTCTTAAAAGCCTGTTAGCGGATTAATTTTACGCAATCCGGGCTTTAGCGGCTTTTCTGCCAGCGATAAAAGCAGCGGAATCGCGAGTCGCACAGTCTGAACGGTACAGTCAGCACCCAGCCATCTGCTACCGCCAAGCATCCAGCTCGCGGCCGCCTCGCATCCGGCCGGCAAAACGGGATTTCGCCAGCGTTTGATATCGCTCCATTCAACGCCTCGGTTGCCGAATGTTGTTGTCTTAAATCACGTTAACGTTTGGGCGTTGGTTCACGCATTGATTGCAATCTCGTAGAATGCGAAACCTATTGCCTACATTTCACTCGATTTGTTACGGTCAATCAATTGCCGATCGGTTACAGTTTTCTTTGGACCTGCCGTTGGCAAAATTTGTTTGTTTTTTCTTCTAGGAGTATCCGATGCAATCGAAAGGTTGGATCTGGCAAGCTTGCTTGCTGTTGACGGTTTCATTCATTTTTTCAACAGGCTTGCCGATGGCGCCAGCCTTTGGTCAAACCGAAACGACACCGCAAGAAACCACGGATCCCGAGTCTGAAGATTCTGATGACGAATCGTCGAAAGGCGAAGACGATCAGTCCGACGATTCGCCCGGTTCCAAGGGCAAGCAAGACGAAGACTCAGACGAAGACGAACAAAAAGAAGACCAAGACAAGGAAGACGACTCCGACGATGACTCCGACGACAAGCAAGAAGAAGATTCCGAGGACGACGAAAAGCCAACCGAGAACGGATCGAAAGACCTGTCGGAAGCCTTTCTATTGAAGTTCGATGCTCGTACCACTTCTGACTTGGACCGGATCGTCAAGCTTTGTGAATCGGCACTTGAAAAAGGTCTCGACGAAAGCGAAACCGAACAAGCCAATTTCTTGGCCAGTGAAAGCCTACTGCGATTTTCCGAAGGCATGGCTCAGCGGACCTTTTCTACTCCTCGCGATCGCCGCTGGCAGATTTACCGTGCTCAAGCGATACCACGTCTTCGCAAGTCGGTTGAGTTTAACAAGTCGAACGTAGCGGCGTTTATCCTGCTGGCCAAGTTTGAAGCGATGGATCCTCAAAGCCAAGCAGACGCACTAAAAAACATTGAAAAAGCAATCGAGCTCTCGGTCGACGATCGAGACCAATTGTCCGACGCATTGGTGATCCGAGCAAGATTGAAAGAGGACAAAGAAGCGGCTTTGGCGGATTTGAATCAGGCACTCAAGCACAACCCTGCCAACCTCCAGGCTCACGAACTGCGGGCTTGGTCATTGCTGAGCGACCGAAAAGTGGACGAGGCGATGGAGGATTTTGAGTACTGGTTTAACGCTGAACCGAAAAACTTTGCCGCTCGAGTGATCGTGGCCGAACGCCTTCGTGCAAGCGGAGACCTGTTCAACGCTGACGTTCAAGAAAAAGTCATCAAAATCCTGAACGAGGCTGCAGGAATCGACCCAAAATCAGGCATCCCGGAAACGCTTAAGGCTCAGATCTTTCTTCAACAAGACAAGCCCCAAGACGCGATCGATGCGGCGACTAAAGCGATTGAGGTCGACAAGCGACGGCCTTTGGCGTTACGAATTCGAGCCGCAGCGTTTGCCGAAAAAGGTGACTTGGACGCGGCGTTGGACGACGCCAATAAGTTAATGAAGCTAGACTTAATGGATGGCTACCAACTTCGCAGCCAGATTCTGATCCAACAAGGAAATTTCGCCAAAGCAATCGAAGATTTCCGTGCGATGAGCGCTGCCGAGCCGAACAATGAAGACTTACAGCAGCAATTGGCGAGATTGTACAACGCCGACTTGCGTCCCGAAGAAGCGATTAAAATATACAGTCGCCTGCTGCGAAACAATTTGCTGCCCGATGAAGACGAACAACCCGAACCGGTTCGTCGAGTCATCATGCAGAAACGCACTGTGTTGCTGACCAATCGTGGAGGCGCTCGCTTGTCGACTGGCGAGCACAGTGAAGCACTCGCCGACTACGAAGAGGCATTGAAGCTGGGCGACGAGCTTCTGAAGTCGATTTCGAAGGGTATAGACCCCAAGCCAACACGCGATAGCGCATTGCTGAACAACTTTGCTTGGTTGCTGGCGACAACGCCTGAAGACGATTTGCGAGATGGTGAACGAGCCATCAAACTTGCGACAGAGTCTGCAGAGATTACTGAGTTTGAAATGCCTCATATTCTAAGCACCATTGCCGCTGCTTACGCCGAGACTGGCGATTTCAAAGCGGCAATCAAGTGGATTAACAAAGGCTTGACAGCAAACAAAGCCGCCGGTGCAAAGGAAGACGCCGTCGAAGAATCGATCAAGCGGCAAGAGAAAAGCTTGCTTGATGAACTCAAGTCGTACGAAGAAGAAAAACCGTGGCGCGAGCAAATGGATCCCGACGAAGAGCGAGAAAAAGAAAGCAAAGAGGGCGGCGAAGATGATGATTCGGAAAGTGATTCCGATGACGACCAAGAAGATTCCAAGAACGCAGCCTAACGGCACGCAAACCTAACGGCACGCAAACCTAACGGCACGCAAACCTAACGGCACGCAAACCCTTGTTGCCCGATAGTGACCATCATTAACAAGCCCCGGCATCGCAATTACCAAGTTCGCGATCCGAGGCTTTTTCTATGTTCTTCCGAGGCGATCAGCATTCGTAAATCTCGCCCAGCAAGCTGTCAGTTTAGGAACTGTCCAGAAATAATTTCCGCTTTTCCTAACTTGAATGCGTAAGCGAGGGATCATTTTGTCCTGCTAAATCCCTCGCTTACGCATTCGGGTTAGGATTTTTGCTCATTTGAAATCGGGAACTTATTTCGTGACTGCCCCTTAGCTACCTTCCAGCTCCAAAAACCGCTTCGCGTTCCCGTAGCAAATGTCCTTGACCACGCCGCCGACAAGCTCAAAGTCGCTCGGCATTTCGCCGCTGGCCATGTCTTTGCCAAACATGTTGCACAAAATCCGCCGGAAGTACTCGTGCCGGATGAACGACATGAAGCTGCGAGAATCAGTCAGCATCCCAACAAAACGAGAGATCAAACCAGTGTTGGAAAGCGTGTTGATTTGCCACTCCATGCCTTCCTTTTGGTCCATGTACCACCAGCCAGATCCAAACTGCATCTTGCCTGCGATCTCCCCACCTTGAAAATTGCCGATCATGGTACTGATCAAATAATTGTCACTCGGGTTTAGATTGTAAACAATCGTTTTGGGCAGCTTGTTTTCTTGGTCCAAGCGATCCAAAAAACGCCCCAACGATCGACCTTGAGGCGTATCCCCCATCGAGTCACAGCCGAGGTCTCGGCCTACTTCGTTAAATAATCGCGTGTTGTTGTTTCGCCAAACGCCGGTGTGAAATTGGTTGGTCCACGACTTCTCCGCGTCCATCTTGGCCAATTCAACCAGCATGAACGTCGAATACTGCTCGTGTTGCTCGGCCGTGGCTGCCACTCCTGCTTTCGCCGCGTCGAAAATTTTGCTGGCCGTTGCGGCATCGCAAAAACTAGCCGGCACTGACTCGCATCCGTGATCCGAAAGACGACAGCCCAACGAATGAAAGAAGTCGTGCCGAATTTTCAGGGCGGCCAGTAAATCGTCAAGCGTTTCCACGGGGACGCCGGCAACTTGGCTTAGCTTACTGAGCCATTCGATGAACTCTTCGGGGCGATGAACAAACAACGCCCAGTCAGGACGAAACGCCGGGTAAACCTTGGTTTCGAAATCGGACTGTGCAACTTGCTGATGGTATTCCAGCGAGTCCACCGGATCGTCGGTGGTGCACAACGCGGTCACATTGAACTTTTTCAAAATGCCTTGCGTCGTCAGGTCGTCACGAGACTGAATCTGCTGATTGCATTCGTCCCAAATCGCTTCCGCGTTGGATTCGCATAGAAGTTCATCGATGTCGAAGAACCGCTTAAGCTCTAAATGCGTCCAGTGATAGATCGGGTTTCGCAAGGTGTAAGGAACGGTCGCCGCGAATGCCATGAACTTCTCTTTGGGGTCACCATCGCCGGTGACCAAGCGTTCTGGAATACCGTTGGCCCGCATCGCTCGCCACTTGTAGTGGTCGTGGTTGACCCACATCTCAAACAAGTTCTCAAAGCGTCGATTTGAGGCAATGTCCTGCGGAGACAAATGATTGTGGTAATCAATGATCGGCTGCTGAGTAGCGTAGTCGTGGTACAAACGAACGGCAGCGTCGTTTGACAACAGGAAATCGTCGTGGATAAATGTCATGTTGGCTCGGTTATATAAAAAATCTCGCCGCAGAGTATAGGGTATCTAAGTGGCGATTGAATGCGGGGCGAATTTCGAATTGCTTCCGCTTGCTTCGGACCCGCATCACAACAAAGTTTCTTACGGGGCTTTAGTGGCCGGCCCAATTGTTTCGGGTGCTTTATCAAGCGAATTGGTGCCATGCTTCACGGATTAGAGGGTAAGGGAATCCTACTGAGTGCCGGCATGCTTACGCGTGCGATGTGATCCTGGGGAAGTCACGTGAGCATGTTTTTTAGGGGTCATGTTTTTTAAGGGGCCATGTAGAGTCAGGCCATTTTGAACCGCGTAAACATGGCCCCCTCACTGCCCAACGACAACACACCGCCCAACACGCCAAGCAGACTTACTCGGCTACTTTCGGGGCGTCGTCGCTTAATAGCTGAATCCCTCTCAGGACTTCTTGGCGAGTCCGCTCCAATGTGATTTTCGGCGCGATTGCTTTTAGTTGGATAAGGGCTTGTCGAGCTTTTTCGTCATCGCCGTTGTCTTTTCGCCATTGGATCGCGGCCCCAATGGTTGAGTAAAAAACCATTGGGATGTCGGGGTAGTCCTGCAGGCGATCCAATAAGATCTTCAAATCAGCATCGGCACTTGGGCTATCGTTTTTGATTCGATCTGGCAAAGTCTTCCAATCGACTTCGGGGAAATACAAGTTTTTGGCCAGGTCAACCACATTGATGTCGTCCATATAAACAACGCTCATCAAATACTCCGACGCAATTTGACGGAACCGAGAATCGTCGCCTGCCTTGGCAGTGGCGTCGCAGATCGCTTTCGTCACATGGACCTTAGCGTTATCGGAACTATCGATCGCGTCGCGCCGATCTGAATATGCCACTCGAAAATTCTCGAAGGTCTCATCGTTTTGTCGCTCGGTGAATCGCCGGACAAGATGCCCAACAGCGACCGCTTTCGCCAACGCCGAAATGTCCTGGTCCTCACTCGCCTCGTAAGATTGCTTGACATCGGCGATCTTTTCATCGATCCCCTCTGCGCCGGTCACAAGCTCTACGTCTTGTTCGCTCAACCAGCCAACGGCTTTGATATATTCTTGAATGCAATAGGTGCGCTGGCGAGGTTTAAGCTCGCGATCTTCGAGCATGCCTTTTATTTTTTTGATCCGAATTTGAAGTATGGCGACTGCATTTGCTGGACTCTTCTGTCTCCAATTGTTGGTCGATCTCAACAGCCAGCTGATCACTTGCGGCACGGTTCGTTCAACTTCAACTGGAGCGGCAGACGCGACTGGCCGGCCAATGACTGGATTCTGGCTGACGTCCGGGGCTAACAGCTCAGTTGGCTGCGGCGATGAATCAAAAGCAATCGTTTGCGACAAGGGCTCGCCTGGCTGACAAGCGTCTTCAGCATTGGCCGCGTCAATCCGGCTCTGCTTGTTTTGTTCGTTGAGCTGTATCAAAAGCCAGGCGACGCCTGCCAACAGCAAAGCACCAAAAATGAACCTGCGATGAAAGTTAAGAAACCCAATAATCAACATCGGGTTGAATTTTTTCTCCGGAACGTAATCCGGATCATTGAGTGGCTGGTTTGTCACGGTTTCTTTTCACGGAAAAACGAAAGGCAGATTTCGGGGGGGGGGGGCTAATGCAAATCAACTACGTTCTGGACCACCACCTTGGATAATTATTTTAAGCGATTGCCCGGCAGCGGGCGTTGCTGAGAAGCATTTATATGAATTACTACGGCAAACCGTTGGCAATATCGGCAATTTTCACAAGCCAGCTAACATTCTCCGGCACCTTTAACAGGTTTTCTTGTTTGAATTTACAGTGAACCACCGATTAGCCTCACCATCTGGGCAAATTTGCCGCGATTTAAGTACATATCTTGGTCGCGAATTTATCGCCCGCTGGTTGGTCGTTATAGGTAAAAACCTCATTACAATAGGCTGACCTGCTACTTCATCGGGCTGGCTCAATTCGTTAACCAAAACAGCAAATTCAATTTTTCTCAGGAGAATGTGGCCGTGACTAAACGGAACAATTCAAACTCATCTACTCGCCGCACTTTCCTGCAAAACAGCTCAAAGCTGGCTGTTGCTGGAGCCGCCGCTTCAAGCCTTGTAGCGGCTCAGCCCGCGATTGCTCGAACTGCCTTCGCAGGTGGCTCCGACACGATCCGCCTTGGTCTAATCGGGGCGGGCGGCCGCGGCACAGGTGCTGCGGTTCAAGCCATGAACACCAAAAGCGGAAACGTCGAATTGGTTGCCATGGCCGATGCCTTCCCAAAGCGTTTGCAAAGTGCCCTGAAGACTTGCAAGAACAAGCACAAAGAAAAAGTCCAAGTCCCCGAAGACAAGCAACACATTGGCTTCGATGCTTACAAACGAATAATGGAAGACAGCAACGTCAACATGGTCATTTTGGCGACGCCTCCTGGCTTCCGACCGTTGCACTTCGAAGCCGCGGTCAACGCCAACAAACACGTCTTCATGGAAAAGCCGGTAGCCGTTGACGCCCCCGGAATTCGCCGAGTGCTCAAAGCTGGGGAACTGGCCAAACAGAAAAACCTCGCCGTCGCTGTCGGCCTCCAACGCCGGCACGAACGAGCCTACATGGAAACCATCGCTAAATTGCAAGATGGAATCATCGGCGACTTAATTCATTCTCGCGTCTACTGGAACGGTGGTGGAGTCTGGACCAAACCTCGTGAAGAAGGCCAAACAGAACTCCAGTACCAAATGAAGAACTGGTACTACTTCAACTGGCTCTGCGGTGACCACATTGTCGAACAGCACATCCACAACCTGGACGTGACCAACTGGCTAATGGGCGATTTCCCTGAAAAAGCACAAGGTATGGGCGGACGCCAAGTTCGCGTCGGACCTGACACCGGCCAAATCTACGATCACCACGCCGTTGAATACACCTACGCTAACGGACACAAGTTACTCAGCCAGTGTCGTCACCAGCGTCGCACCTGGTCTTCGGTTTCCGAGCACGTTCATGGCAGCAATGGCTATTCGAACATCGGCAAAGGCAAAATCTACGACAAGAACAGCAAGCTGATCTTTAACTCGAAGGGATCCCGAGGCGGTCACCAGCAAGAGCACCACGATCTGTTTGCTGCGATTCGCGAAGGCAACATTCCCAACGAAGCCGAATACGGTGCCAAGAGCACGATGACGGCGATCTTTGGCCGCATGGCGACCTACTCCGGTAAAGAGATCCTTTGGAAGGATGCCATCGAATCAAAGATTTCACTCTGCGACGTGGACAACCTCAAAGACTTCAACAGCGACGCTCCGTTCCAACCGAACACCAACGGCGACTACCCGATCCCGACCCCCGGTAAGAACGTCAGTGCAGTTTGCGATTGGATCAAGCGATAACGCAAAGCTTGACGTAACTAAAAAAAAAACTCCGCAGTTCAAACCAGCGATTCGCTGAGAGCTGCGGAGTTTTTTGTATGAATAGCTTCGTTGCAGTGCCACGATCATCGATCAGGCACCGCGAGTTGTACTACTTAAGGCCCAACGCTTCGATCTGTTGGTTTGCACCAGGACTCATTCGGCGAATCTTAGCTGCCAAAACTTCCTTTTCAGACGCAGAGGCCTTTCCTGCCTTTGCCTTGATCAGGGTCATTTTCTTTTTACGTGCTCGACGACGACGCAATTCTCTTTGGCGTTCGCTACTGCCCATCGGGGTATCCTATTCATGAGTTCTTGTAATTGATTTAAGATGCACATGTTATCGATTCATTGGCCCGTTTTCAACGCAGTTTTTCCTCGATCCTACATGAATACAGCCAAATCGGTCCCAAGGCAGCCACTTTCCGGGCACATGCGAGAGTTTAAGCCGCGAAAGGGGATCGGCCAAGTTACTTACTTGCAGGCAAATACTTGCCCAGCTAGAGCGGTGCAGAACCGCCGCTTTGCCCACTCAGACCAGCCCCCTGGTGGTTCGTCAAAGTTGAATTGCCCCCAGTGCAATCTGCTTGGGTTGCTTAATTCCAGCTTGAACGGAGCCTTTTAACAGTCAATTGCTGGTCAATTCAAACCGGTCAATTCAAACCGGTTGCCCCACTAAGGCTTCAAAACCGTAGCCGCGTTGGCCAACTGCCGCTCTACCGACTTTTGCACCAATTGCAAATCAACTAACCGGCGCTGCTTGCAGGATTCGTCGATCCGATGCCAGTGCATCACCTTTTCTTCACCCTGACGCCAGCAGAGGCAGATTTTTTCTTCGTTCCGCAGCGCAGGGAAGTCCACAAAACCATCGGTGACGTTACTGGTGAGCGTGTTCAGTTCCAACAGTTCGTCGATGCATCCTTCTAAAAGCAAGGATTTCTTGTCGTTTCCGGCTTCAACAGAGCGAAGTTCCGTCGAGTAGACGTCTGATTGGTCGTCACGATCACTGACGGTAAATGCCAGCCTTTCCTGAGTATCAGAAATTTCTCGAGCCAAAGTCACCAGCTGATCGACAATACGACTTACCAACGGAAGCGTTTCAGTCGCAGTTGCGATCGTAAAACCTTGTTTGTTATTACTCGGTGTCATAGCAATCCGTTTGAAGAAAGACCTGCGTGTTTTTCGCCCCAAAGTCCAAGCCATTGGGGATCGAAAGTGCTCGCTGGCAACGCACTTTAAAAAGCTCACTGAGCATTATAGCTGGAACGGAAGTTTCCGAAATCCGTAATCAACAGCTGGCGTTTGACGGAAAGCCAAATGTCTCAGCAGCCAGATCCTACCGCCCTAAACGCAGCTGAACACCCAACTGTTCAGTACAAAAGCCTCAAAAAAGAGTGGTCACGGCATGTTTTCTAAATTGAAAATCGCAAAATATGCCGAATTTCATTAAAGCTGTGCCGGTATTACCCGAAAAACAACGTTTTGATTGACATTTCTTCACCATAGAACACCACTGCGTGCGTAAAGTAATACAGACGTGAATCCTTGGATTACGTGTCAACCCCTGATGGCTGGCAGTCAAGGACTTCGAGACGGCTTCCCGAATGGAACCGAAAGTTGCAAAGGAATGAAGAGAAATGTTAGTTTTATCTCGAAAGAAAAATGAAAGTATCGTGATCAACGACAACATCAGCATTGTTGTTGTTGAGATCCGCGGTGACAAAGTCCGCTTAGGGGTCGAGGCTCCTAAGGAGATTCCGGTGCACCGCCGCGAAGTCTACGAGGCGATCATGCGAGACCGTGAGTCCGCAGCCGGGCTTAGCCCAGCCGGCGAGACCCCGTAATAAAGATCGAAAGACTCCGCTTGAATAGGAGTCTTTTTTTATGGTCGAGCGGGCTGGTCTCCGTTTTCGGTGAGCGGTTCGAAGCCGAGCATTGATCGATTCGCTTTCCCTGCCCTGTCGGCCGATCGACGAGTGTAATCACGACGACGCTGCACCCGCTGGCGTCGTTGTTTCTTGTTGGCATCAAACGGCGAAACGATGGTTCCTTCGGTGCCGACTTTAACGGCCAATTTTTTTTTGTTTGGCTCTTGACGATCAACCTGCCGAACAGCTATCTTGTCCCGCTCAATAAGTGACACAGACGGCCCCTTCGTCTAGTGGCCTAGGACTCCGCCCTTTCACGGCGGCAACACGGGTTCGAGTCCCGTAGGGGTCATAAGAAGCCCTGTCAGATTTACGTCTGGCAGGGCTTTTTTCGCGCGTTAACCTGAGCAGATTCTGACGCGGAAACTTCGCTGCTGAACCGCCAGGCTATTTTCGATACATCGTGTCCGCTCTGGCGATGTAAATCTGGCCACGTATTTAACACCCGATTCTGCCACGCCGCCTTCGTGAACAATTGGATGCTGAAAAAGAAACGTGCCTCCTGCCACCCGGCTGCTACCAGTTTGACCTGAACACTGACTGGCGAAATCCGCAGGCAAGTGACCAACAATGATCACTTGCATCGTCGGAAAACTTCTCCGCAAAAATCGGATCACCAAAGATCACGCGTTCATTGTTTCTAAC
Source organism: Mariniblastus sp. (assembly GCA_023300235.1). Taxonomy (GTDB): domain Bacteria; phylum Planctomycetota; class Planctomycetia; order Pirellulales; family Pirellulaceae; genus Mariniblastus. The sequence continues at coordinate 16,015 of JALZWN010000261.1, read as the reverse complement.
GCTGGTGTTCACATTGGTTCTCACCGCCGCATTGATGGTGGCCAACGACGGGATCAGTGATTCGATTTTGGCGATCAACTGTTGGCACTCCGTTTCGCTCAACTCCTTTGCCAGCATCAACGAGGCACGTCTTATTGTCGTCACTGCCTATCATTTGCAATACGATCTTCTCTGTCAGCGAATTTGCATTCAAAACCAGCGTTCGCGCGGGCGGACAGATGCGACGGTTTACGGGGAAGGCTGCTGCTACAAGCACAAAAGGCTTTCAAATTTGTTATGCTGTCGGCAAAGATCTGGTACCGATCTTATTTTCAACTCTCTTTCGGAAACACCAAAGATGCCAGCTGCTAGTTCAAATTCTTTTCAGTCGTTCGCAGGTTCGTACTTGACCGCGATCGTGATCCTTTTTTTGTTCGCACCATTGGCAAATGCCGATCAAGTGGATGTTTGGTTCGGGACACAAACGTCCAAGAACGGACTCAGCAAAGGCATCTATCACGCGAACTTCGATACTGACACCGGCAATTTGACAAAACCAACCTTGGCAGCCGAAGCCAACAACCCTGGCTTCCTAGCCATGCACCCCAGCGGAACAGTACTCTACGCGACGGGCCGTGAAGCTGATGGTGGAGTTGTAGCGGCATACAAAATCGAAAAAGTGGCTGGCAAGACGACCTTGAACAAGCTGAACTCGATCGTCATCGGCGACGGGACCGCAGCTCACCTTTCGGTGGATCGCTCTGGCAAGTTTCTGTTTTCGGCTCAATACGGTGGTGGTTCAATCGCGCTGTTTGACCTGGCGGACGACGGAAGCATCCAATCGCGACTTCAACTAATCAAGCACGAAGTCGGTTCGGAAGCTGCCCAAGGCCGGAAAGACAAACCCCATCCTCATTGGGTAGGGACGTCGCCAGACAATCAATTCGTGTTTGTTCCCGATCTGGGATTGGACAAAGTCATGATCTACAAACTGGACGCGGCGGGTTCCAAGTTAACGCCTCACGGATTCGGAGCCTGCCCGCCCGGCGGAGGTCCGCGGCACATGAAGTTCGATCCAACTGGAAACCTAATCTATGTTCTGAACGAGCTGGCACTTTCCGTCACAACATTCGACTATGACAAAACAGCCGGCACGATGACGCCAGTGCAAACGGTTCCGACGCTTACCGAAGCTGCCAAAGCAAAAGAAAAATCCAATAGTGCGTCGGAGATTCGAGTCCACCCGTCAGGCAAGTTCGTTTACTCGGGCAATCGCGGCCACGATACGATCAGCGTATTCGGTGCCGATCCTGCGGAGAAGGGGCTGTCGATTATCGAAGTCGAGCCCATTCGTGGGAGTTGGCCGAGGAACTTTAACTTGGACCCGACGGGCAAATGGCTGATCGCTGCAGGGCAGAACAGTCATACGGCAACCGTTTTTTCAATTGACCAGACCACGGGCGAACTTACCTATGTCAGAAAATCGGTAATGGTGCCTTCGGCGATCTGTGTGCTGTTTCAGTAAACCAGCGGCTCTAGAAGAAATTAGATTGCCAATATGCATTACGGCATTTAATGGCTGCCGTCGCTGGACAAACCTTATATACTGTTAGGCGAGAAGCAGGACCAAAAACGTTTTTGAGCGACGCATTTTTCTGTTTTGTCGCGAAGCGTTAAGATAAGCACTAAGTGCTCCTGTGTCGCAAAGCCGTTAACCACCTACACCCTAAATCCAAAATCAAGATGACAGATTCCACAAAACCTGGCAGTTCGGTGATGACTGCTCGCTTGTCCGTAATGATGTTCTTGCAGTTCTTTGCTTGGGGGGCATGGTTTGCCACGTTGGGGTTAGCGTTAACCAACGGGAAACTTGGCGATTTTATTGGCGGTGCCTATGAGGCTGCTCCGATCGCGGCAATTTCCGCTCCGTTGTTCTTGGGGCTGTTGGCCGACCGTTTGTTTTCGTCGCAAAAGGTTTTTGGTGTTTTGATGTTAATCGGTGGCTGCATTATGTGCTTGATGCCATCGGTTGCCGCTCAAGGTCCAGAATCCGGCGGTTTGTTAGTGTGGCTGATTCTGGCGTACATGCTGTGCTATATGCCAACGCTTGGTTTGGGGAACACGATTGCTTTTACTCACATCCCAAGCGCCGATAAGTTTCCGTTCGTTCGCGTGTGGGGAACCATTGGCTGGATTGCCTCGGGCTTGCTGATTGGAATCACTGGCTGGGACGGTCAGTTCACGATCTTTTGGTTGGGTGCTGGCAGTTCGATTCTGCTTGGGCTGTATTGCTTTACATTGCCTTCCACACCTCCGCCACTTTTGGGGAAACCGCTTGACCTTCGATCATTATTCATGGTCGATGCCTTCAAGCTTTTGTTGAATTGGAACTTTTTCGTGTTCGCAATTTGCTCGACCCTCGTATGTATCCCACTGGCGTTCTACTACGGCAGCACCTCTCAATTTTTGGGGCAAAGTGGATTTGCAGCCGCCGGAGCAACAATGACTCTGGGGCAGATGTCTGAGATTATCTTCATGCTTTTGATCCCGTTTTTCTTCCGCAAGCTGGGCGTCAAAATGATGATCATGATTGGAATTGCCTGCTGGGTGCTTCGCTACTTGCTATTCTCTTTTGGCTCGGCCGATCAAACGACTTGGATGCTGTTGCTGGCAGTTGCTCTTCATGGCGTGTGTTACGACTTCTTTTTCGTTACCGGCTTCATGTATACCGACCAAAAGGCGCCCAAAGAAATCCGCGGCCAAGCTCAATCATTGCTCGTGTTTTTGACGCAAGGTATCGGCATGTTCCTAGGCTACCGCATCATGTTTGGTGGCAGCCTGTTTGGAATCCCCCTGAACCTGACGTTTTTTGACAAATACGGAAAACAGGTGACTAGCTCAGCTGAATATGCTGATTCGCTTAAAACTGCAATCGGCGAGACGACGGAGTTGAGCTTCTTAGACAAGTTTGGGCAGATGTTCTCTCGTAGTTTGCCTGAGAATTTGCCAGCTGACCAACTAGAGGCAACCATGGGCCAATGGCAGAACTTCTGGATCTCTCCAGCCATTATGGCGGCGATCGTGTTTGTCATCTTCACCGTGCTTTTCTGGGATCGTACTCAGGTCGCTGACGGCAACGAGAACTAGTTGCGGGACGCTGGCCCGCCAAAATCTTGCAAAAACCCCCAACTGAAGCTGGATAAAATTTACCGGTTGTACCGATAGTCTCGGTAGTACGGTTTATTACGATTATTCCGGTCAGTTGGTCACTCCCCCCATGATTCGACTGCCTAGGGTTCTCTGCGTGTAAGTGCATGCACCGATTGCTAACAACATTGACTGCGCTCGACCGCTTTCAATCGCGACGCATGACGGCTTGCTAAAGCAAAGAGGATCTCTAAGTTTCAACTTGGAGTGACCCACGATGGGTTCAAGAAAAACATATTTTTCGCATGCATTCAAACTCGCTGCGGCTTTGGCGTCCGTCTTAAGCGTTGTCGGCGGGATCACCGTTGCCGCTGCTTCGGCTCAAACCGCTCGGTTTGAGCCGCTTTATCAGGAGTTTCCGCCGCAAGTGCCGGGGCAAAATTCTACGTTTGCCACCGGGCAAATGCCTGCTCAAGGGAACGTGGCTCGACTGGCAAGCAACCCTTACTCGGCCACTCAAGTCCAGAATTCCGCTCGAATCCTCCGTTCACAACCAGCGTTTTTGCCACCGGCTCGACAGCGAGCAACGGTGAACCGCCGTGCGTTGGTGGGGCAAGGGCGAATGATTGCCGCGGGTTTCCGTCAAGAACCCGGTGTGCTCGGCAGCCTGCCAGGAGCACCTGGTCCAACGGTGTTGAAAAAGCAAGACGATCCCAAAGATGGTCCGCAAAACTTTTTCGGCGACAACCAAGCGGTGCCAACGATTCCACGCAACAACCCGCCTCAGGGCCCCCGCCCGAACACACAGCAACCCGAGGGACTTCCAGAGGGCGAGCTACCGCCGGATATTTTCAAGAATCCTTTCGACAAAGAACGCCGCACTCAGCCAAGCGGCTCAACCATCGATGTGCCAGGCGACTTGACCCCAGAAGATCCGAACGAGCGTCCCGATCCGCCGAAGAACGACGAAGAAGCAGAAGAACCGTCTGAAAATTCGGGCCCACAACAGAGACCCAATCCATTCGTTCCTTTAGAAAGCGAACGCAAAGATAACGAAATCGATTATCAAACTGGTCGCGGCTTCGACACGACTCGCAATCTGTCAAACGTCTACCGTCCCCCAGCACCCGAGGGCTCGTCAGTCCTCGGCTCAGGTCAGCAACCCAACAACGGAGTCTATTACGTTCCGGCGTACGACCCAATTCCTGGAACGCAGCAATCAACTCTTGCACCGCCGACAGTGATGTCGCCGGATTGCCATCATGGTCAGCAACCCGCGTGGCCCGGCCAGTACGCTCAGCAACAGCCACTGTACTTCCAACAGCCACAGTATCAGCAACCACAGTATCAGCAACCGCCGTATCAGCAACCGCCGTACCAGCAACCGCCGTATCAACAGCCACCGTACCAGCAGCGACAGTATCAGCAGCCACCGTACCAGCAACCTGCATACCAACCGCCTGCGTATCTGCAGCCCCACTACCAGCAACCTCCGACACAATACGCTCCTCCACAACAATACGCTCACCCACAGCAATACGCCCCCGCCCCCGGCCTCGCTCCACAGCAACCAGTTTACTCGTCGGTGGTTGAGCCATTGACGGACACGGATCTTGCAAACAAGGGCCCGATGGCACCAGTGCGTCGCGGTTTGCTTGGCAAGATCCAGCGAGACCTGAAAAAAGACTGGGGCTTTGGCGACTATCAATCTTGTCAAAACTCAGGCAGTTGCAGCAGCGGTTGCGATTCTGTTGGCTGCTCTGCTTCCAATGCAACATGCCCTGTGTTCTACATTGGTTTTCAGGGAGCATGGAACGACGCGTTCAATGTTGCCAACGGCCAAGGCTCCGAACTTCAACTCGACGACGGCACTGCATTTTACTTTAGCTTGGGACGCATGAACGGACGCAACTTGCGGACCGAAATCGAATTGTCGTTCCGCGACAACGACATCAGTTCTCTGCTCACGCCCAATGCCGAACTGCCGTACACCGGTCAGTTGCAAACGTTCTCCGGCATGGGGAACCTCTACTGGGAGTTCATCAAATTTCCAACGGGACGTTTGAAACCTTACATCGGTGCTGGAGTCGGGTTCATCAGTGTTTCGTCGGACTTGCGACTACCGTCTGATCCGTCGACAACAAACAGTCAAACGTCGTCCAGCTCAAGTTTTGCTTATCAGTGGATGGCAGGCGTAAACTACAAAGTCAGCAACCACTTGGACTTGTACGGCGAATATCGCTTCGTCGATGCCGATAGTTTCGGCATCAGTTCGGACCGAGATGAATTGTCAGGCAACTTTGGCTACTCGGCCAACTCCATCGGCGGTGGACTTCGTTGGAAGTTCTAATTGAAAACCGCCCGCGGACCAGGAAAACCGCCCGCGGACCAGCAGGCGGTTTTAGCTACCTCAAGGCTCTAAACTTTATCCAACAGAAAGTGACTCGATGAATACTTGGGTTGGGTGTTGCTGGATTGCCTTGGGTGGCGGCTTGGGAGCGTTGTCTCGATTTGGGATCGCGAGCTTGTTCCGTCGTTGGGTGCAGCCAGATTTCCCACTAGGCACAATCGTTGCAAACTTGATCGGCTGTTTCTTGATCGGTTTGCTTTTTGGCAGTGGCATCGGTGACAAAGTACCCGCCATCAAGTTCGGCATTGGCGTCGGTTTTCTAGGCTCTTTAACGACCTTTTCAACCTTCAGCGCCGAAACCGTTGCACAGTTAAATAACGGTCAGTGGTTAACCGCGTTCGGCTATGTTCTCGTCAGTGTCCTTGCCGGATTGCTGCTAACCTTCGCCGGCATGGCGATCGCTAGGTAAGCGAAGAAGGTAAAGAAAATAAAGAAGGTGTAGAAAGTAAAGGGAACCAGAGCTCCCCGCCTTCTTTACCTTCTCTTTTCTCTACCTTCTCCCTCTAATCTTGCTCGGCTACGTAGACGACCAATGACTTGCTTGGCAGCGTGTGGCTGTGGCTTTTAGACATCTCAGGACCGTCAAGGTTTTCAAAGATATCGTTGGGAGCTTCGGCAGCTGTGTCGACAAACAAACGCCATGTCTTTGACTTTGCGATCGCCGGCAACATAAACTTGCAACCTTGATTGCTCGAGTTGATCATCAACAACACGTCTCGCCCGACGCCTTGAGGATCATCGGCCGGTTGCGGCGCGGCGAACAAACACGATAGCGGATGGTCGCCTTCGTGCCACTGAATCGCAGTGCCCATTGGGCTGTACCAGCTAACGTCTGCCCAACCGTCTTTGCTGTCCGGCACGCCGCTAAGAAATTGCTCGCGGCGAACGGTCGGCTGCGAACGGCGGAATTGAATCAACGATCGACAGAAGTGAATTAAGTCAGAATTGTCTTTTGCCAAATCCCAGTTCAACCAGCTAATCTCGTTGTCTTGGCAATAAGCGTTGTTGTTGCCGTTTTGGGTTCGGCGGAATTCGTCGCCAGCCACGATCATTGGCACGCCTTGGCTGAGCATTAACGTGGCGACCATGTTTTTGATTTGTCGCAAACGAAGTGCATCGATGATCGGCTGATCAGTTGGTCCTTCGACGCCGAAGTTTTCGCTGAAGTTATTATTGTCGCCATCGCGATTGTTTTCGCCGTTGGCCAAATTGTGCTTGTCGCGGTAGCTCACTAAATCGCTGAGCGTAAAACCGTCGTGCGATGTGATAAAGTTGATGCTGTTGCAAGGAGGCCGGCCGCCGGGCTGGTACAAGTCCGCGGATCCCGCCAGCCGAGTCGCTAACGCACCACGCATTCCACCGTCGCCTCGCCAATAAGCGCGAATGTCGTCACGATAACGGCCGTTCCACTCGGCCCATCGATCGTCGCCAAAGGAACCCACTTGATAGGCTCCGGCGGCATCCCAAGCTTCGGCGATGATTTTTGTGTCAGCCAGCAACGGGTCTTCGCCGATCATTTCAACCAATGGCGGGTTCGGCACCAAATGGCCGTTGCGGTCGCGGCTCAGAATCGAGGCCAAATCAAAACGGAAGCCGTCGACGTGATAGTTGTGCACCCAGTGACGCAAGCAATGAAAAATCATCTCGCGAACGATCGGGTGGTTTCCGTTGACCGTATTTCCACAGCCCGAATAGTTTTTGTAGTGCCGCTTGTCAGGTTCAAGCATGTAGTAGACGGAGTTTTCGAGCCCTTTGAAGCTCAGCACGGGGCCGTTTTCGTTGCCTTCGCTGGTATGGTTGAACACGACGTCCAAGATCACTTCGATGCCCGCTTCGTGCAACGCTTTGACCATTTGCTTGAACTCGCGGACTTGGGCACCCGGAGTCTGGTCAGCCGCGTAGCCACGATGAGGCGCAAAGAAGGCCATCGAATCGTAGCCCCAATAATTCGGTCGCTCAAGCTTACTGCCATCGGGCGAGTGAATCGGGAACTCGTGAATCGGCATCAACTCGACCGCCGTCACGCCGAGCGATTGCAAGTAAGGAATCTTTTCGATCACGCCAAGGTAGGTTCCCGGGTGTTCGACGCCACTGGAGGGGTGCTTGGTAAAACCCTTCACGTGCATTTCGTAAATCACGGATTCGGAGATGCAGCGGCGCAGGTGGCGGTCACCTTCCCAGTCAAACCGATCGTCAACGACAACGCATTTTGGCGGACGCACAATGCCGTCGTTGCTAGTTTGGAACGTTCCCGCGAGGGCTCTTGCGTACGGATCGATCAAACGCGTTTGCGATTGAAAACGCATGCCCTGGCTGGGCGCGTTGGGACCGGAAGCTTGAAAGTGATACAACTGCCCGGCTTTGACACCCGGAATATAGACACTCCAGATGTCGCCCCAGCGATTTTTGTTGGGATCAAAAGTCACGATATGAGCCGGCTCGAGATCGTTGACGTCGTCGTACAAAAACAATCGCATCTCGTTCGCGCTGCGACTGAAGACAACAAATTGCACGCCACCATCGTCAAGAACCGCTCCGTAGGGTAGCTGATGCGTAAATTGGAGTTTGGGATGAGTATTTTGCATGATGTCTAGCATTGGCCAAGATCCGTATTTATTCAATCTCTGGTGCAGTGATACAGCCCAGGTTGGGGACCGCCGTTTGGACGGCAACAAAGCACTCGCAACAGAATACGTTACTTTTCAGTAACTCCAAGTTATCGACACCCAAACCAAAAAACTGCGCGGATTTTAAATCAATTGGGTTAACCGGCCCCTTGGGACCACCCAAAACCGCCATCAGGGCATCCTAAAGGGGGAAGCTGTACTGAAAATACCAACTGAAACGAAATAAAACGGCCCAGCTCGGCTAGTGGTGGTCTTTGCGCCCTTTCGGTTCGCTGGCGGATCGAAGAAAATAGCCGATCACATTTTCCACAAATTCTCTCTTGGCTTCCTTAGCTGCCGACACAACGGCCGTTGAGTTCAAAAATATGACAGGCGTTTCCTACAAAGATTCTGGCGTCGATTTAGACGTTTACAACGAAGCGATGAAGCGATTGCCGCGTTTGATGCACCGAACGTTTTCGCCTCGCGTCCAAAAACTAGACGGCGGCTTCGCGGGTTTGTTTCAGTTGGACTTCAACAACAAACTGTTCAAACGAAATTACAAAAACCCGACCATGGTCGCCTGCACGGATGGCGTCGGCACCAAGCTCAAGCTCGCTCAAATGCTCGGCCGCCACGACACTGTCGGAATCGACCTGGTGGCCATGTGCGTCAACGATGCGATCTGCTGCGGCGCAGAGCCGTTGTTCTTTTTGGATTACGTGGCGATGCCCAAGGACGAACCACCAGTACTAGAACAAATCGTTTCGGGAATCAGCAACGGTTGTGTCGCGGCCGACTGTGCGTTGCTGGGCGGCGAGACCGCGATCATGCCAGACCTATACCGCGAAGGCGAATACGACCTTGCCGGATTCTGCGTCGGCGTGGTCGACCAAGATCAACTAATCGACGGCCACGCGATTGCTCCCGGCGATAAAGTGATCGGGATCGCATCCAGCGGCGTTCACAGCAACGGTTTTAGCTTGGTACGAAAAATCGTATTTGATGTCGCCAGCCTGACGCCTGATTCGATGGTCGCTGATTCGCAGCAATCGGTAGCCGACACGTTGATCGAGCCCACCGTGATCTACACCAAAGCGACGCGACAAATCTTGTCTCACTACAAAGTTAAAAACGTCGTTCACGGAATCGCTCACATCACCGGCGGTGGCTTGGAAGAAAACCTCGACCGGATCACGCCTGCGGGGATGGACATCGAAATCGACGGTAGTATCTGGGATCGGCCGATGGTGTTCCCTTGGTTGCAAGATTTGGGCAAGGTCGAGACCGAAGAAATGCACCGAGTGTTTAACATGGGGATTGGATTGGTAATGATCGTCAGCGATTTTTACGCCGATTCGATTTCGCGAATGCTCACCGCCGCCGGCCACGCTAACTGGACGATCGGCGAGGTTAAAGAGCTTGCTGCTGGCAGCGATGTTGAAAAACGCGTCACGGTTTTCAATAAGTAATTCGCTTGGCAAATCCCATTGCCCTGACTTCGCGTTTGTTCCCAAGGCATTCTCATTAACGACAAAATCGACAAACCAAAGCCTGGTTTTGGCATGCTTGGCGGAGTGTTCACGCCCTGCACGCTAACGATCCTTGGCGTGATTATGTTCTTGCGTTTTGGTTACGTGGTGGGCCAAGCGGGGATTTTTTACGCTTTGGTGATCATCGCGGTCGCCAAGTTGATCACCGTGCTGACGACGTTGTCGCTATCGGCGATCGCGACCAACACGGAAGTCAAAGGCGGCGGCGCCTATTTCTTGATCAGCCGCAGTTTGGGCGTCGAGTTCGGCGGCGCGATTGGCTTGGTGTTCTTTTTGGCCCAAGCGATTTCGGTAGCGATGTATGTCATTGGTTTTACCGAAGCGTTCGTTGATGCTTTTCCAAACACCGGTCTTTCATCTGCTGCGATCGCGACGATCTGCAACACGTTCGTTTTTGCCTGCGTCTACATCGGCGCTGGTTGGACGATTCGGTTGCAGTACTTTATCTTGGCTGCGTTGGTAATTTCCCTGGTTTCTTTTTACGCCGGAGCGATTCCTGCGTTCGATTCGAACACGTTCAAGGCCAATTGGTCCAGCAACTATGATGAAGGCGTTTCGTTTTTCTCGATGTTCGCGTTGTTCTTCCCGGCGGTAACGGGAATCATGGCAGGCGCAAACATGTCTGGGGATTTGAAAGACCCGGCCCGAGCGATCCCTTCGGGCACGCTATGGTCAATTGTTTTCACTGGCTTGATTTACGGGAGCTTGGCGTTGCTGATGGGCGGTGCCAGAGACGCGACCGCACTAAAAGTTATCGACCCGAAGGCTCCGCTGGTCATCGCCGATATCGCTTGGTCCAGCTGGCTAATTAGTGCGGGTGTTTTTGCAGCCACGCTGTCTTCGGCACTCGGCAGCATGATGGGCGCACCGCGAATTTTGCAAGCCTTTGCCAAAGACAATGTATTCCCTTCAATCCGCGGCTTTGCAACTGGAGCTGGCAAAGCTGATGAACCGCGACGAGCCACCATTGTCACGTTCGTAATTGCTCAAGCGGCGATCCTGCTAGTATCGGATCTTAACGCGATCACGCCGCTGATCACGATGTTCTTCATGATCACTTATGGGCTGCTGAATCTCGCGACGTTTTACGAAGCGATCACCAAAAACCCGAGCTACCGTCCGCGTTTTCGCTATAGCCACTGGATCACTTCATTGGCTGGAACGGTAGGCTGTGTGGGAGTGATGTTTTTAATCGACTGGAGATGGGCGGTAATCGCGGTTTGCGGCATGGCGGTTTTGTACTTTTACATTTCCAACAAACAAGTTGAAACTCGATGGGGAGATTTACAAAACGGCCTGCTGTTTGAACGCACCCGAAAAAACCTATATCGCCTAGAAAAAGAACTCCATCACCCAAAGAACTGGCGCCCCATCATTTTAGCTCTCGGCGGTGCCTCGCAGACGCGACCGCACCTGTCGATGTATGGCCATTGGTTGGCTGCCGGCCACGGCGTGTTGTCATTGGGGCAGGTGATTCAATCGGAAGTTGAAAATCGCCTGCAACGCGTGGTCAACCAAGAGCGATTGTTGTACGCGTTTATCAACGAGCACAAACTGGAAGCGTTTCCTGCGGTGGTCGCCGCACCCACGGTTGCTGAGGGGATGGAGTCGCTGGTGCAAACGCATGGCCTGGGGGCATTACGTCCGAATACGGTCTTGCTGGGCTGGCCTCATTCCCAAGGCGATACCGAAACGCTGCTAGAAAAACGTCGCCAATATGCGGACATTCTGAACACGATTGCATCGCTTGAACGCAGCACGGTTGCATTGAAGTTTTCGGCCGCCGCGATGCAACGGGAGTCTGGACATGTTCCGCTGGGAACGCTGGACGTTTGGTGGCGAGGAAGTCAGAACGGGGAGTTGCTGCTGTTGCTGGCGCATCTGCTAACGCAAAACCAGGCTTGGCGGTCGCGGCCCATTCGTTTGATTCGCACGATTCAAAACGAAGCCGGTCGGGAAGAAGTTCAAAAACACTTGAACGAGTTGATCGATAAATCTCGAATCCGCGCCACGCCGCATGTCGTGGTGACCGACGATCCTTTCAAAGCAATCTCTCAAACATCGCGTTCGGCAGCGATCGTGTTCATGGGAATGAGTTTGCCCGAGCCAGAAAAAGCCGGCGAGTTTTTTGAGCGGATGGAACAACTGGCCGGCCAGCTACCTCGGATCGCATTCATCCGCAGCGCCGGCGGCATGTGCCTGCACTCGTAAGTTTAATCTGAATCGTTGACCAGCGTCACTTGCTCGGGTCGGACAAGTCATAGGCCTGTACTTCAAATGGATTGTCCCGATACGGATCGCGACCACGAAGCCACAGCCAAAGCGAACAACCTATATAAACAGGAACGAACAACGGGCCGAGAATTTCGTATTGTCGAACGTGGACTTGTTCGTGATCGCGAGCTTGCTCGAGGCCCAGCTGGTGTTGCCCTAAAATGGTATGGCCCAGCGTCATACCGATCACTCCCAGTCGCGAGAGGATGGCTTTGCTCAACCCACCATGAAATTCCAGACAGCCGCGGTGAACGCTTACGCCCCCGCCAAAGCACAACCCGATCACCCCGATGGACATTCCCAGCAGCGTATAGGGGGCGGCCCAGAAATACGTCACTCCACGCAAGAGCGGGTTTTCAGATGGAAAAAACTTATCGCTCACAAACTCGTTCACCAATTTTAAAACCGTTAGAATAAGATAGTGGCACACGCCTGCTAGCGGCAAATAAGAACCCGTTTTGCCACAGCTAATTAAACGATCTTAACAGCTTACTCAACCACCGCACCACCCAACCCAAAACTTTGCCTTGAGCGATGCACGAAATTCAACCGATAAAAACTTTACCCGGCCGACCACTCCGCCTCACCCACTATCGCTTCACGTTTTCGGCCACCCATTTCGAATCAACGATCAGCAAGGGATCCTCAAGTTCCCTCAGCCAGATCGTGCCGCTCAAACGCTTGTCAGCTTTGTGTAAAAATTGAAGGAGTCACCGATGCAAGTTACTCGACTGTTCAAAGTCAATTTGTACGCACTCGCGATCATGACGGTCCTGAATACGCTCTTGGCGCTGCCTCCAGCAGTTGCCAATGAACCGACGACCGAAAGCGTTGCTGAACTCAAACGTATTCAAAACCAAGTCTCCAATGTTGTTTCCCGCGTGATGCCGGCTTGCGTTGCCATCAGCGATGGTGTCGGTGCGGGATCGGGCGTGATTGTTTCCGCGGATGGTTTAATTTTGACAGCCGGTCACGTGATGACGGAGAGTTCGATTTACGAAATCGTCTTGCCGTCGGGACAAGCTGTAAAAGCCAAACCGCTTGGCCGCAACCTAGACATCGACGCAGGCATGCTGCAAATCATCGACGATCGTTCAACCGCCTGGCCTCACGTGAACATCGAAAAAACGAAACCGGTTCGCCCCGGACAGTGGGTCGTGTCTTTGGGGCATTCAGGTGGTTTTGAAATCGGACGTACGCCTCCGGTGCGGACCGGCAAGGTCCTGGAAACCAAAGAAGAAATGATCATCACCGACGCGGTTTTGATCGGTGGTGATTCAGGCGGTCCTCTGTTCAACCTGAATGGTGACCTGATCGGCATCCACAGTTCCATCGGTGACACGATCGCCGAAAATCGGCACGTGAGCATGCCGGATTTCGTGAAAGACTGGGATGAAATGAAAGCGGGCAAGCGTTGGGGCGAACTCCCAACTTTGGAAAACCCAAGCCCCAAAAAACGCCGCGGGATCATTGGAGTTCGAGTCGATTTGGCCGCACCGAATTGCAAAATCCGAATTATAAACCCTGGTTCGTCCGCCGAGGACGCTGGCATCTTGGCAGGCGACATCGTGTTGCAGTTCGAAAACACTCAAATCAACGACGGCCGCCACTTGATCGACGTGATCAAACGTTACCACTCAGGCGACGTCTGCCGTATGACAGTGCTCCGAAATTCGCAAATCATCAATTTTGAAATTCAACTGAAATAACCAATGCCCAAGCCGGTCAGCGGAAAATGTTCCGGTGGCACAACAATCATCAGTAGACTCCGGCAAGCAGCCAAGACCACGTGATCAAAGGATTGACCCATGAGAATCGAAGCCATGAACTCATCGCAATCAACCAGTTTCAAAATCCGCCGTTCGCTTGTTCGTAGATGTCTCGCGGTGGCGTTGGTTTGTGGCGCGATTTTAACTGTCCCGCCATCGGTGACGCATGCCCAGATGGCGCAGGACGTGCGAGACATCTTCGAGGGGATGCTGGAGCATCTTGACGATGATGTCCGCAAAAAATTTCAAACTGCAATCGACAGAGACACAACGCAGGTCGAGTTTACGCCTGACCAGCTAAGACGATTCCGAGACAACCCCGCCAACCCGTTTGATGGCTTAGAAAAGATCAAGCTCAAAGGTAGAACCGCCAAGGTGGTACTTAACTTTGAATTACCCAGCATGCGAAATCGTCGCGTTGGTGTGCATGAACGGCAGAGCCCATTGATTTTGGATGGTTTGCGTTCCTCGGCCACTTCGGCGGCTGCCAGCACGGTCGAGGTTTTCTCGAAGGATCGGCAGGTGGCGATGGGAGCCGTGATCAAGTCCGACGGTTTGGTTTTGACCAAGCTAAGCGAAGTTGAAAACCGACCAGCGATCCGAGTCGAACGAGCTGGCATTTCTTATCGGGCGAAGATTTTCAAAAAGAACAAAGAGAACGACTTAGCGATTCTTAAGATCAAAGCCAAGAATCTAGTCGTGATCAATTGGTCAGAAGTGACTCCCAAGCTGGGGGCGTTTTTGCTAACGGTATCGCCAGAACGAGAAGTATTAGCACTTGGCACGTACAGCGTTCAGCCTCGTTCGACTCGCGAGGGTGAGCAGGCGTTTTTGGGTGTGCAACCGATCGTAGCGGTGAATGGCATTCGTGTGACAGACATTCAACCCGGGTCAGCGTCTCACAACGCGGGCATCCGAGACGACGATGTGATCATGGAAATCGCCGGCAAACCAACGACTGACGTGGCGAGCCTTGTGAAAGTGATTCGCGAGCATCGCCCGGGCGATCAGGTAATGATCGAGTACCAACGTAACGGCGTGACGCAAACGACTCAGGCGACGCTGGCCGGACGTGGGCTTGCGGGCGAACGAGCCGCTCGTTTCAAGATGATGAATCGACTTGGCGCCGTTCCTTCGCGACGCGATGGTGATTTTCCGATTGTGTTTCAGCACGACACACCGCTGTTCCCGGAGCAATGCGGTGGACCGATGGTGGATTTGGACGGGCAGGTGGTTGGTTTGAATATCGCCCGAAAAGGCAGAGCCGCTTCGTTCGCCTTGCCCGCTCAGCATGTGAAGACGCTGGTCGACGAGATGCTTCGCGAAGATGTCGCTCGCCGCAATGTTGACTAGCCGAAAGGTGGTGGCTTCCGTGCAGGCCCCTTGTTGCATGGGGAACCCTGGTGCACGGAGCAAAAAGCGTCATTCTCTTAAACGGCGACACGAGTCCCGTTTTGGTTACCAGGCTCGTCACGTTAGGCAAGCCAAATTCCAGATTGCTGTCAAACCGATCACAGGGCGCCGCAGTTGTGGGACAGTTTTCTCGGCTAAAACGCTTGAAATCAACGAAAACACTCGGTTTTGTCGCGTTTTTAAACTGGCACGCAATCTGCAACTGGTATCTCTCGTTGAAACAAATCACTTTCGCTGAACAGGACTCGGGAGATACCTATGAACAATTGCTTTAAATTTGGAATGTTGGCTTTAGGCGTTGCTTTGATGTTAGCCCCTTCATCCGCCCAAGCTCAAAACTTGACTCGTCGCGGTGCCATTACAGGAGCCGTTATCGGAGCGATTGCCGGCGCTCAGAACAATGAAGCTCTAGGCGGAGCAGTCATCGGAGGTCTTGTCGGTGGAGTGGCTGGACGAGCCATTCAAAATTCACGCTACGGCAACAGCTACGGTAATGGAAACTACGGCAGTGGAAACTACGGTAGTAGCTATGGAAGAAGTTACGGTGGATATGGAAACAGCGGTGGCAACGCCGGGTACAACTACCGCCCGAGCCCAAGTTACTACGCTCCTGCCCCAGTCAGACGACCGAATTACGGCGGTGGCGGAAGCGCTTACTGCCCGATCCGCGGATACTAAAGTAACCGGCAATCAACTTGACTGAGTCATCGCCGCCTTTCGCTTCGCGACAGGCGGCTTTTTTTAGGTCCATCCGGATTGATTGTGGGTGGCTTAATAAGCAGACAATTGGTTCCCCTGTAACCTTATCGAAAAAGGGTGCCATGTTTACGCGATCAGAAAAGGACTAATTTAAGAAAGCCCCTT
>JALZWN010000260.1 GCA_023300235.1 Mariniblastus sp. | reverse complement strand
TTGACTTCGGAGAGAAGCGGTGTCGTAAAAACCTTCCGTTGTGCGGACTAGCCTGTGCCCAATTGTGACTTTTTCGCGTGCGGTGACGATCACCGGGTCATACTTGAACACATATTCGACAAGCTTCCTTGCCGCATCTTCGAGCTTTCCTCCCGCTTCGATTCCGAACTGGCGGAGTTTGCCTCACTATCAGACGTAGAACGCCACTTCGACATCAACGACTGGTCGTCCACAGAACGCTCCTCCCTCTTGCTTACGATTTACGCTGCCGATGCCAACGGCACTCTAAACTTTCGCCGCATCGCATTGGACTCGTCAAAATGCGATGGCGCGACATTCCGCTATTCGTGCCGTGGTTGGGGGCTGATCCAACTTTACCTTGAATCACCGCGGCAAGGCGATCTACGAAACTCGCACACCAACCACAACTCTGAAAAGCGGGCCGATAATTGGTCTCCCACGCATCCGAAAATGGGCAATCCCGCTGACTGGAATTGGGCGGCCGTGAATTCGTTTTCGGGAAAACTCAATCGCTTTATTCGCAAATGTGGTGTCAGCAAAATCGGCTCACAGGCCGTCCTCTCTTGTGCGTCTGAATTCATGGAAACCGAAAACTGAGCTCACCGCCGCACAATATGGCACTACACGGTTTTACGCAAAGCCGCCTCTTTGGCAACGTGGTTTCTTTTGGGTAAACTGATTGGCGTTGCGACGCTTTTTGACTTCGGAGAGAAGCGGTGTCGTACCGTAAGCAACCACCTCTGCCCAACAACAGACAAATGGCCATTCTCATCATTTCTCTCGCGATAGGTACGCTAGGGTGGGCTGCGTTTGCCGCTTATATGTCACTCCAAAAGCGAGGTGCAACGCGCCGCTGGTTTGTCGCATTCTTCTCGCTCTTGATCGCTGGCGCGGGCATTGGCGTCTACTTCGGATTCTTCTTTAGCTACCTTGCCGCACCAACCGTTCGCATCTACTCATTTCCAGTGCCTGCAGCATTTCACGTTCTCGAATCTTACGGCAATGGCACCCAGCAATGGGTGGATTTCGTAACGCCATCACCCATTCTATTTGCCGGCTCAAATGTGTTGATCTTCGCGTTCGCGATGGTTTTACCTCTCTGGCTGGCCAGCGTCTTTCGGCGATTCCCTCAAGCTTAGTCGTGCAACTTGTTTTTTAAGCAAGGCCTTCAACACACCGTCGACGCTGCGCGGTTAAGCATATCGCGCTGACCAGCAAGAGCACAATCGAGCAAGGCTCGGGCACTGCCTGAACGACTGGCTGCCCTAAGTTGCCTCGGATCTCGCCCATGCCAAAGACGGTCGTGTGAACGTTCAGGTAAGCCTGCCCGCTAACCAACGTGTCAACGATGTCCTCCGGGGCGATCGGGGCAAAGCCAACCTGCTCAAGCGTTTGTAACTCAAAAGAATCCGTCACGGTGCCGAAGGTCGTCGCTAACTCGGCTGGAACTTCCGGCGGGCCGAAAATTTCGATGATATGCTGAGGATTACTTGCATCGGCAAACGCTGGCCCATGAATATGGAGTTTTGTTAGATCACCAACCAACCCCGACCAAGAAAAATCGTACGACAGAATATTGGTTTCACGATCTAGTATAACGGTCCCAAAGCCAGTCCCCGGGCTGTTGGTCGAACCATCAAATTCAACCGCGTTGTTGTTGACTGACTGTTCGTTGATGTCAAAGTTCCAAACAAGCAATTCCTGAGCAAACGCATGGCTCCCCGCACAAGCGACAAACATAAAAGCGATGACAAAAGTAAAACGATGCATGTTGTAGTTACTCAAAAAAAAATCGGAAATCCCCAAGGGCTCTTTGCCGAAGCGATGCGCTATTGGCTGCCAGCCAAGTTGCTTTCAGACAAGACACCTATAAACGGACTGATATCTAAAAAGCTCACCACATCGTCTTGGCTGACATCCGCTTCTTCCAGAAAACCGCCAACCAACAACATTTCGATGAACGGCCCAATGTCCAGAAAGTTCACTGCATCATCTTGATTGACATCGCCTAAAAGAACGGCAGGGCTGGCGTTGGAAGTGACAACATTTGTGGCGTCAACCAAGTAGATCCCCCAACGCGTGTCCGATAGCAAGACTTGGCCATGGTCAAGCGGAAAGACACTGGTGTTGCCGACGAAGCCTTCCAGCGGACTGGCTGTCGACGTTCCAAAGGCGCCAACGCGAAAGATAGTGCCCGACTGCTCAAGCAGGTTGAGGTCGATCACTTGGACCCCCGCCTGATGCCAAGCTACGTATGCGACCGAATCCAAGACGACGATTTCCCCGGCACTCCAAGCGTTAACGTCAAGGTCCGAGGCGTCGATGGATTCAATCTCGACTGCTGCTGAAAGATCTGAGACATCCCATACTGCAAGAGTCCCTCCAGCATTCCGGTGCGAGACCACCAACTGCGAATGATTCAAGTTTGCAGCGACGGACGCAGTGTTCGGCCCGGTCGCGACTTGGCCAAGTAACGAGACATTCCCTGAGCTAAGATTCGTGATATCGTAGATATAGGCAGCTCCTTCGCCGGCCGCCCCTCCCAGCCCTGCAACGTAGAGTCGATCATCTTGGACGGACAGATCGTAAACTCCGACCGAGTCACGGGTTTGGATACGCACGACAAAAGCAGGTGCCAACGGGTTCGAAACGTCAAAGACCGCGATCTCCGATGATTCTTCGGACACTTGAAAAAGTCGATCCTGATAAACTAACGCGTTGGTAACCGAAGCAAAACCGTTTTCCGCCAACGAAATTTGGCTCAACAAAACCGGGCTATCGGGTATCGCGAGATCTACCAAATAAGTCCCTCCTGCGTCCGACGAAAAGTAACCCACCTCATCGACCACTTGAATGTCACCGAACGCATGGCCAGAGGCAGCCCCAAATACAGCTGCAGTTGTCAGCGCAGCCGGATCGCTCATGTCGACGATCGCGACCCCAGACGTCAACGATCCTAAATAGGCGTACCCGCCAGCCGCACACACCTCGGTGTACGTTTCCGATTCATCGGTGCCGAACGGAGCATGATAGCCCTGAAACTGCAGCGGCAGAAAACCATCGCTTGTGTGGCCGCAGACGTAATCGACCGGCAAAACAGCCGACGCTACGATCAATACGACCGCATTGCCCACCGCAAGTAGATTTCGAATAGTTAGTCTAAGGTGATCCAAAGCTTGCCCTCGATAGAGTATTTTTTTTGTCGATATTGGGTTGTTCGTCGCTGGAGCTTTGAGCTTAGTTGCCAGACAAGATACCGATAAACGGACTAATATCCAGAAAGTTCACGACATCGTCTTGGTTGACATCCGCTTCTTCAAGAAAACTGCCACCTGACAGGATACCGATAAACGGACTGATATCCAGAAAATCCACTGCACCGTTTTGATTGACATCACCCAACAACAAGGGAACAAACTGTACAGCCGTCGCGGGAATCGTAACGTTGGTTTGCGAGGCCACTTCCCCAAAGTACGTCACGCCGATCATGTGAGGAAAGGCCGAGGTTCCGTCGGCATTGAGAGTGACAAAGTAAGCGTAGGTGCCGCCGGGGTATTCTGGCGTAACGCCAAACCGGCCATTGTGTTCGTCCAAATCACCGCTGGCTGAGTCGAAGAAAAAGTCCTCTTGGTAAGCGCCCAGTTCGATATCTTCAAGCGTTGGCCCATGCAATGCTTGTGGCAGCACTGTCCCATCGGCCAGCGTGGTCCGAGCCGAAATATCTCTCAACTGATAACTTGAAGCTATCTGGACAATATCGCTACTGCTATTAACCGGATCAGCGAACGCGTAAGGTCCATAGATCGGAAAACCATCAAACGCGAACCCAAGTATCGGCGAGTGTCCCGAACCATCGTCGCCAAGTTGTGCTCGCAACGCGATTGGATTCTGGTGGTGGTGATACCGTCCCTCACGTAGCGGAGCATTTGGCCCACCGGTTCCAGTGCCAATCGGTGCCGGGTGCCCCATCGCGTTGTCGAAGCCGTCCAGCTCAAAGATGTTTGCATCCTGATTCCAAATGCCTTGATTATTATACGATCTCGCGTCGGTAAAATTAAAAACAACAACGCCGTTGACCAACAATCCGATCGGCCCGGCACCTACGACTTCGTTGTTCCCGCTCGTATCTTCCACAGGATTTCGGAAAATCCGGTAGACCTTGTCCAGGTCCGACGGGTAGGCAGGATTGTTGTCGCTGAAAGGACCAACATTGTAGGAAGGTACGCCTGAGGTATCGACAAACGCAAATCGGTTCGTGTAGTGAACGGTTTCGACGTCAGCCAAAATGAGACTAACAAAGCCGTCGATTTCAGAATCGATACTTGTCCCGGTCGCCCCTTCGGTGTTGATGGACCAATTGACTACTACCGGGTCAGTGATCTGTCCGTAGACAGAGCCCAAAGATACCAGCTGCAAAATGACAACGGCGGTGATGGTTCGAAAAGCGGTGGACATGATTTCCTACGGTGGCTTGTTGGGTGCCGTGTAAAGGACGAGAGACACGAGAGCGGGCGACGCTGCTCAATGCAAGCGTTACATTCTTAAACGCGGCACTCACTACCCAGTCGGCGAACAATCTCAATTTTCCAGCAAAAAACTTTAAAAAA
>JALZWN010000259.1 GCA_023300235.1 Mariniblastus sp. | reverse complement strand
AGATTTAAAATCTGCTTTAACCCGCTAGCCTGCGCGAACCTTTTGCCGTCCCCCCCTTCTAAGCAGATGACGCTCGAGCTGGACGGCTCAACTTGCTCCGCTCGTTATCTCTCCATTTGATCTCAAAAGGCCGAACCTATGCGTGTTTTCTTCTCCATTTTGACTTGGCCATCACGGTAACGCTCCTTTCCCCGATTCGTATCCGAATCTGATTTGCGATGCCGCGCAATCGACGGCCCTCTACTTTCAAATCGCAACATCCCTGCGCGTTTTTCACGAAACGGTAACGTGCGCAAATTCGGAGAAGAAAAATGAGTTTAAGTAAGAAACAAAGAAAGCAGTTACTGCGGCAGCACTGTGGCGTGATTAACAGTGACGACGCGATCGACCCGCGACATTATTTCTACAACAAACGGAAGCATAGCCGAAAGTACCGCAAGGTTTTCCAGCTGTGCCGCCAAGTCAACGACACGCTGCAAATGGTGCTGACCGACGGCAATGAAATGCTCGACGGGCTGGCGATCGTCGATGTCGTTCCGGCGCCTGACTCTCGGCGAATGCTGGTGATCCTGGGGATCGACCCTAGCAGAGTGATCCAATCCGCTGCCGAAGTTGAACAGATCATGGAACAGCTTCAACTTGAATCCCCGCGACTACGTGCAGAGATCGCTCGTTCGATCAACCGAAGAAAGACACCGAACTTAGTGTTTGAGATCGCAAAGATTTCGTTTAGCTAGCACGACAGATCGCGAACCGGCAGTGCAGGGCGTTTCACGACTAACCCTGCATTGTTTTTTTGATTTAAAGACGCATCAAAAAACGCATCCGCGATACCAACTCACAACCGCGGCTCGTCCAAGCTTCATTCTTCCCGACACCATCGCAAAGTAGTAAAGATAGGTTACCACCCACGCAACAGTTTTTTTAACTCGACTAGTATTTTGAGTTTTCGTGGTAAGACCATTTTTGGTTCCACGTCAGATGGGCATTGAAGTTACCAACGGTGACTTGGAACCCCAACCAAACATTTCTGTAAGAGAGAGTCAGATGAAACTTGTTCGAACCATTGCCCTTCTAGCATGCTGTGCCTTCCTAGCCCATGGATCGATTGCCAACGCACAGAGCACCGCCAAGCCGGCCGGTTCAGCTGCAAGACCGACGACAATGGCCAAAAAAGAAATGGCCCCGGCGATGTCCAAGGCATTTACCAATGGATACAACGTACCTAGCTCGGGTGTCGCGATCGAAGGCTATTGCCCCGTTTGTTACATCGCAGCACACAAAGCAGCCAAAGGCAGTCCTGAGTTTTCATACGACTATGAAGGCGTCACCTACTGGTTCGTCTCTGCTCCGGTACGCCAGATGTTCATCGACAACCCAAAGAAATTCCAACCAGCTTACGGTGGTTGGTGTGCTACCGGTGTTGCCATCGGACAACGTTTCCCCGTTGACCCAACCAACTTCAAAGTCGTCGAGGGCCGCATCATGTTGTTCTTGAAGAACCAACAAGTTGATACCGTTAAACTTTGGGAGCAAAATGAAGCCGAGAACCTTAAGAAAGCAGACGCTAACTGGGCAAAGCTAAAAGGCTAGTCTCTCGTTAAGCGGATCCATTTGCGGATCCATTCTCATTCGGCCGCACTCCAAATCAAAACCTGACCTGCCGCAAGGCTGCGAACTCTCCCGGTTCTTCTCTTTCTTAAGAGAAGAACTTTTTTTTATGTCGCTTCCGGGGTTTTAGTGGCTGGCCCAATTGTTTCAGGTGTTTTACTAGCCGACTGGGTGCCATGCTTCACGGCTTGGAGAGTAAGAGTATCTACTGAACGCTGGCATACTTAGGCGTGCGATGTGGTTTTGGAGAAGTTCCGTGAGTATGTTTTTTACCGGGCCTTAAAGATTCAGGCTGTTTTAAAACGCGTAAGCATTGCCCCCGCATAGGCGTTGGGGGGCATTCCGACGCACAAAGGGCCAACAGTCCGGCAGTTAAATAGTCCTACGCTAGGTTCTTTAACTGCCGGGCCGTTGGCCCTTTGAATGTATTTTGCGATGCTGCCCCAGCCCTGCGGAACTCGCAGTTCCTTCGGCTGGGCTAGAAAAATGGTCCGGCCCTTGGCCTTTGCCGCCACTAGATCCCCGGAACAGCCAAAAGTTGAACGAATCGACTGTTCGCTACGGTGCCATTGGAACTTCCTTCTTCACCGAAGAAAAAACTTTAGGCGCATCGAAAAATCGATCGCAGACCAAAACATCAACTTGTTTGCCGCCGAACAACTTGTTTGACACCGCAACCGCAGCGTCAGCAGCAGCAACCGCCAGCTGCTTATCGCCTTCACCACCGACTGGATGAGCGATCCGAACTTCCAACAGATCAGCTGGCTTACTCAGGTGAAAACTCGCACCAACGCCGGAATCGAGTTGCGTCGCGACCGCAATCGCAGCAAACTCTTTAACCTTAGCGACATCAACGTCTTCGTAATAGTACGCGACATTGCTCAACCTGTAGCACTCGCCGGTCAATCCTTTAACGATCGCTTGCGACTCAAGCTTTGGATTGCAGATATGCACTTCAACCGGGGCTCCATCAAACGCCGACGAAATCTCCAAGCTGAAAACCTTCATTTGATTTCGAGCCGCTTCCGTGTCGCCACCTTTTCCGGTCGCCAATCGAAACTCCCATACGTCGTCTCGCTTAAGCAACTGAACGGACTTCGGTTTGTCGTCGATAAAATTCAGCTCTTTTAATTTATCACCCAGTCGCTTTGCGTCCGCCTGAGTCACTCCATCTTTGTAGTAAATTTCGGTTTTGTTAACCACCAACTTTTCACCAAAATCAGGACCGCAGCCAATACTGCTGATACAAATCAGAGCGAGGCACAAATAGAAAAATGATTTCAATGGCTGGGAAGGTTTCATCAAGAAAGCTCGTGGATTGTGATCGCGGAAAAACGTGGAGAACATTGCTGACATCATTATAGACCGAAGCTTCGCCGAAGACTAATTTTTGGATTTCTTCGGCAGGGGGGGATTCCGTTTTACTAATTAGGAAGACGCTATCAATGGTCGCCCGACGCGTTAGCGAGGATTTCCAGCAGTTCCCCGCTAACGCGTCGGACTACCAGAAACCCAGATTCAAAAACTGACTTACCCTGATTCCTTTGACTTCACTGACGTTCTCTTGCTCGATCCAGCCGTTTTCAAGTTGGCTTTCACCTTCGCCGCCGCCGAAGCTTTCTTCGATTTACCGAACGAATTGGTCCAGATTTTCCAGTTAGCCGAATACTTCTTCGTCCCGCCGATTCGCAAGGTCGTCATCATCGATTTTTAACCGATTAGGAAATCAATTTTTTGTATTTAAAACGCTTCGGTTCGTCTTCTTTCAAACCTAGTCGTTCGCGACGTTGCTGTTCATAGGTTTGGTAGTTGCCTTCGCACCAATGCACGTAACCGTCGCCTTCAAACGCCAAGATATGAGTCGCAATGCGGTCCAAGAACCAACGGTCGTGACTGGTGACCACCACGCAACCTGCGTAATTCATGATCGCTTCTTCTAGCGCCCGCAACGTGTCGACGTCCAAATCGTTGGTCGGTTCGTCCAGCAGCAATACATTGGAACCGCGTCGCAGCAGCTTCGCCAAGTGAACACGGTTGCGCTCACCTCCGGACAACACGCCGACTTTCTTTTCTTGATCGCCGCCACGGAAGTTGAATCGGTTTACGTAGGCACGCGAGTTTACCTTTCGTTTACCGATTTCAAGCGTATCGTGCCCCTCGGAGATTTCTTGGTAGACAGTATGATCGTCGTTCAGGCTATCACGTGATTGATCGACGTAGCCGAGCTGAACCGTTTTTCCCGTGGTCAACGAACCGCTGTCTGGCGAATCCTGCCCAGTGATCATCCGGAACAACGTCGTCTTACCAGCACCGTTAGGGCCGATGATACCGACGATTCCCCCCGGCGGCAGTCGGAAATTGATGTCCTCCATCAACACCTTGTCACCGTAAGCCTTATTCAAGCCCTTCGCTTCGATCACCAGATCGCCCAGGTGCGGACCCGATGGAATCTGAATCTCCAGTTCGTCGACCTTGTCACGTTCATCTTCGTTAAGCATTTGCTCGTACGCGTTGATCCTGGCCTTGGACTTCGACTGTCGAGCCTTAGGCGAAAGACTGATCCACTCGGATTCGCGTTTTAGAGCTTTCAAACGAGCCGCGTTTTGCTTTTCTTCGACACGCAGTCTCGCCTGCTTTTGTTCCAACCAAGAGCTGTAATTTCCTTCGAACGGATGGCCTTGGCCGCGGTCGAGTTCCAAAATCCAACCCGCGACATTGTCCAAGAAATAACGGTCGTGCGTTACCGCGACGATCGTTCCGTGATAGTCTTGCAACGTTCGCTCAAGCCAGTGAACCGAATCGGCGTCCAAGTGGTTGGTCGGTTCGTCCAACAGCAGCAAGTCAGGCTTCTCCAACAACAACTTGCACAACGCCACTCGACGACGCTCGCCACCAGACAACTTGGTCACGTCGGCATCTTTTGGCGGCAAGTTCATCACCTCGAACGCGACTTCGATTTCGTGGTCCAAGTTCCATGTATTGGTCGCATCGATCTGGTCCTGGACACGAGCCATCTCGTCGTAGACCTTTTGCATCGCCTTCTCGTCCAACGGCTCAGCACACTTGGCCGACAAGTCGTTGAACTTTGTCAACAAATCGCGACGCGGAGCCACTGAGTCTTGCACGTTGTCCCAAACATTCTTTTCTGGATCCAAGTGGGGCTCTTGCGGCAAGTAGCCGGCGGTAAATCCGGATGTCAATCGAGCATCACCGTCGAATTCTTTGTCGATGCCAGCCATGATTCGCAACAGGGTACTTTTTCCAGTACCGTTGCGGCCAAGCACACCGATTTTTGCTCCGGGGTAAAACGACAGCCAAACGTTTTCTAAAACCGTTTTTTGGCCATGCTTTTTGGTCATGGCCTCCATCTGATAAATGTATTGCTTCGACATCTCGGTTATCTGTCTGCTTTTGAAAACAAGTTAAATTCCCGACTTCCGTAAAAAGTCGAGAGCTGAATTTTAACAACTATTTGGGCTGGTGGTGAGTCTTTAAAAAATCATTCAAAATCACCGCTTCACAACAAGTAATTTGTAGCGACCCCAACCACTATTCCCACTCAATCGTCGCCGGCGGTTTACTGCTAATATCGTAACAAACTCGGTTCACGCCAGAGACTTCGTTAATGATACGCGTCGACATGTTCGCCAGTAAATCGTACGGCAAACGACTCCAATCCGCGGTCATGAAATCGTCGGTGTCCACGCAACGAATCACCAAAGCGTTCTCGTAAGTCCTCGCATCGCCCATCACACCGACACTCTGCACCGGCAACAGGACTGCAAACAACTGCGAAGTTGATCGGTACAAATCGGCTTTTTGAACTTCGTCGATCACGATCGCGTCAGCTTCACGCAGCACAACCAGTTTGTCTTCGGTGACTTCACCAAGGCAACGGACAGCCAGTCCTGGGCCAGGGAAGGGGTGACGCCAGACAAGTTGCTCCGGCAAACCGAGCTCCAATCCCAACCGGCGGACTTCGTCTTTGAACAAATCACGCAACGGCTCGATCAACTCAAAGCCCAACTGCTCTGGCAAACCGCCCACGTTATGATGCAACTTAATCGTCGCGGCCGGCCCGTCTTTCGCCGCTCCACTCTCGATCACGTCCGGATACAGCGTGCCTTGCGCCAAGAACCTAGCGTCGTCGATCGATTCCGCTTCGGCCTTGAAGCACTCGATAAACTCGTTGCCGATCACTTTACGCTTTTTCTGTGGATCGGTAACGCCCGCCAAGTTCGACAAAAATCGTTCGCGACCATCGCACACATGCAAGTCAGTTTTAAAGTGTTCGGAAAACTGCTTCACCACCCACTTTGATTCATCTTTACGCAGCAATCCGTTGTCAACCAAAATGCAAGACAACTGCGATCCGATCGCTTTGTACAGAAGCGCTGCAACAACCGACGAATCGACGCCGCCCGATAGACCGCAGATCACCCGTGAGTCACCAACCTGTTCGCGAATTCGTTTGATCGCTTCATCGGCAAAATCCGACAGCTTCCAAGTCCCCGTACAGTTACAAACGTTGTACAAAAAGTTCCGCAGCAACACCGAACCTTCGGGCGTGTGGGTGACTTCCGGATGAAACTGCAACCCGAACACCGGCAAACGATTGTGCTTTACCGCCGCGACGGGACAGGTGTCCGTGTGAGCCAACGCCACGAAATCTTCGCTGACACTCTGCACTTGATCGCCATGGCTCATCCAAACTTCGGCTTGTTTCGGGAAGCCCTGAAACAGCTCGCTGTCGGTATCGACTTCGCAAGTCGCTCGACCATATTCGCGAGTGTTCGTGCTGCCAACTTTTCCGCCCAAGTTCTCGCAAACCAATTGCATGCCGTAGCAAATCCCCAACACGGGGATGTCCAGCCCAAAGATTCCTGGGTGACATTTCGGCGAATCGCTTTCATAAACGCTGCTGGGTCCGCCGGATAAAATCAATCCCACGGGCGCGTGTTCTTTGATTTTTTCAGGCGTGATGTCGTGCCGAACAATCTCGCAATAAACGTTTTGCTCGCGAACACGTCTGGCGATCAGCTGAGCATATTGAGAACCGAAATCCAAAACCAGGATTCGCTCGGAGGCCGTGTTGGCCGAAGTTGATTCGGGGGCCGAAGTTGATTCTTGCGAGGCGTTCTGAGACATAACTGCAGTCGAGTAAACGTAAAAGACAAAACCCCCAGCGAACAAAGCTAAGGGATTTAGAAGCGACAGATTATATGCGATTTTTGCAGCGGATCAACTGATCGGCCAAGGCTGATCGCTGCCAGAAGTGAACTCGTCCTGATAAGGCGGCTCATCACCCGCAATACCGGCCAAAGCGTTGGCAGCAGCGCGTTGCTCGGCCTGTTTTTTGTTTTTGCCCCACGCCGGAAAGAATTGTTTTTTATTGACACGAGCGGCTACTTTGAACCATTTTTCGTGGTCAGGCCCCTTCGAGTCCACTAGTTCGTACGCAGGAGGTAATTTGTACCGCTTTTGCGAGTACTGCTGCAATTCAGCTTTGTAGTTGATTTCCAACAACCCCTCGGTCGCCGCAATGACTTTCGGAGCTACCAACGGCAATAGAATACTTTTCAAAATCTCCATCCCGCCGTCCAAATAAACAGCCGCCACGATCGACTCGAACGCATTGGCCAACAGCGATGTCGGCACTTGGCCCTTCGACCCCACGCCCTTGCCGACCACCAAACATTTCTCCAGCTCCAAATCGGCGCCAATCTGAGCACAAGTCTTACGGCTGACGACCGTCGATTTTATCTTCGTCAAATCCCCCTCAAGCCAATCAGGGTACTGCTGAAACAAATACTCGCTAACCACAAACCCCAACAACGAGTCACCCAAAAACTCAAGCCGCTCGTACGACAACTGGCGAGTGTTCGCGATCGAAGCATGGGTGATCGCGTGAAGCAAAAAGGCTCGGTCTTTAAATTCGTAGTCTAAAGACGACTCACAACGCATGACAGCTTGTAAGTGAGTATCCGAAATGGATTCTTGCGGAGATTTCGAAGTGTTCGACGGCATTGAATTGGAAGCAAAGAGGTTAATAGCACGGCCGAAAAGTGGGAATTTCTAACACCGGAACGACGCAACCGTAAAATCGTCGCGTTGGAGGTAAACACAGACTTTGTTACCGCCAAGTTCCAGCCTTGAGAATATGAAGAGATTACACCGGATAAGTAAATCCGTCAAATTCAACACTGAAAATCACAGCTTAGATCCGTTTTTGATGCCGGGTATTCCTGCTGCCCAACGCGCAACCAAGGAACCCGCGAGAATCCTGGCCAACGGCATCCACAAGCGGGCTTACAGCTCATCAATCTCCGCTTTGATCGCGTCCACCTGAGCCGTCCGGCTGATCGCGTGCGAAGTTGCTCGTTGCCAATCGATCCCCAAGTACTCCGCCAGCTTGTAAGCCAAGTGCAGATCGCTGACGCCCTCATACTGGTTCACCAACTGCCCATCGACATAAATCGAATTGCGATCCGAATCGAACCCTGACTCAAATCGATCTTTCATTTCTTCAATCCACGCTTGCGGAATCCGCGCCGCGCGGCAAGTGTCTTCGTCCCAGATCTCGTCGCCGCGACATTTGAGCAACAACATTTGAGCGGAAATTGGATCCATTAATTAAACTCCAAATTTTTTATCCGGCAGTCGCCGTCGCAACCGCGCCGACGATCTGCCTCGTTCGGGCCGTCCAAATTGACAGAGCCGTAGATGTCAACGTACTCGACCTGCACGTGGCAGGCCGCAAGCACGATCACCACCTAACGACTCCATCTAAACTATTTACCCTTAGATTCACCTTCGCCATCGCCTTTGCAAAAACGATCCAACCACTCATAAAACACGCGATTCCATAGCACGCCATTTTGCGGTTTCTGCACCCAGTGCCCTTCATCGGGGAAGTACAAAAATCGCGACGGCACTTTCTGCACCTGTGCCGCTGTGAAGGCTTCCATGCCTTGCGTGACCGGCACGCGGAAGTCGAGCTGGTTATGCATGACCAACAATGGGGTTTTCCAGTTTTTTGCAAACCGATGAGGCGAAAACTGCTGGTACTTTTTTTGTGTCTCCGCACTGGCCCAATACGGACCGCCAAGATCATGGTTCACAAAGAACAGTTCCTCGGTCGTTCCATACATCGACTCTAAATTATAAACACCACAATGCGCGATCATGGCTTTGAAACGATCACCGCCGTTGCCCATCAACCAGTACACCGTGTAACCACCAAAACTCGCACCCACCGCCCCGACGCGGTCTTTATCGATGTACGGCTCGGCAATCAACTCGTCCGTCGTCGACAAAATGTCCTTCATCGCCTGTCCGCCCCAGTCGCCACTGATCTGGTCGTTCCACTCACGACCAAAACCTGGCAAACCTCGGCGATTTGGCGCGAGCACCACGTAGCCGTTAGCCGCCATCAAGTGGAAGTTCCAACGATAAGAAAACCACTGTCCGATCTGGCCTTGAGGTCCGCCTTGGCAATACGTCAACATCGGCCACTTCTTATCCTCGGCCGCGTCAAACTCCGGCGGATGAATCACCCAACAATGGATCTTTTTTCCGTCGGTTGCTTCAACAAATCGTTCATGAATCGTCGGCAGCTCAAGGTTCGCGTAGATTTCATCATTAACCCCAGACAACTTCGTATCGCTACCATCGGCAAGAGTAAGCTCATGCAACTCGGCCGGACGAAGCATGCTGGTTTGCGTCGTCAACAGGCTCTCACCTTTGTCCAAAAACCCAACCGCATGCCAGTTAAACCGGCCTTCGCTAACCTGAGTCAATTTAGAATCCGCGACATTGATCCGAAACAGTTGATTCGTCCCGTTGCGTTCTGACTCAAACACAACCGATCCCGAGTCAGGTGCCCAGTTAATATTATTAGCGTTCTGGTCCAAACCACTGGTCAGTTCCCGAGCCACTCCGGTTGCCCGCTCGTATAAAATAATACGATTCCGGTCGGACTCAAAACCGGCTCGTTGCATCGAGTTGAATGCCAACCACTTTCCATCTGGCGAGTAGACCGGATTGTTATCGTAGCCCAGTCCGTTTTCGGTAATGTTCTTAAACTTTTTGGCTTCAGCGTTTGCGTTTACTTTTGCGTTTTTGACTTGATTCAAATCCACCAAATACACATCACTGTTGGTGGACTCGGCCCAATCTTCCACGTTCTTCATCGTGAAGGCCAGTTCATTCCCATCGGGCGACCAAGCAAATTGTTCGGTGCCACCAAACGGCGGAACGGGACAATCGGCTCGAATGCCTTCCATCAAATCCGTTGCCGGCCCCGCGGTACCGGCAGCGGTGATCGACGCGACGTGCAAATGGCTGTACTTATAGTCATGCCATGCCGTCCAATGACGATACATCAACGAGTCGATGATGCGGCCTTCGGTGTCAGGCAAATCCTTGTAAATCTCACTTGGTTTTTTATCGAGTTTGATGTCGACGGTGAACGCAATCCGCTTCCCGCCAGCAGCAACGATAAGATTTGCGATCCCGTCTTCGACCTCGGTCAACTTGGTCACCGCACCCGCTGCAACGTCCAACGAGTAAGCTTGGCCAGTCGGATCGTCTTCAGCGCTTTCAGCGCCTTCAGCGCCCTCGGCTTTTTGCGGAGTGCCCTCGAAGAACAATCGATTTCCCGTGGCAGTTTCAATCCAATCCAACGACGCAATCGACGCCCAGTCTTTGATCGCGACCGCATCCGTTTGGTCGGCTCGATTTAAGATATGCAAACTCGAACGCCCTTTGTTTTCCGCCAGATCGTAACGACGAACGGTGTAAGCAACCTGCGTCCCATCAGGCGAAACGGAAGCCCCACCCAATCGACCAAGTTTCAACAACAACTCGGGCGTCATTCTTTTTTCTATCATGGGAGTTTCAGCAACAGGGTTTTGAGCGGGCACCACCTGAGTGACGTTGCCTGCGGGCACAACGATCGTCCCAGCCGCAGGAATCGAATTCGGAATCTGCGTCGAAGGAACAATCGTCGAAGGCACGACCGTCGACGGCAGCGGAGCTGGAACCGGGACAAGCGGTTCTTGTGCGGAAACTTCGCAAGCGATCGCCAAACAAAACGCGCAAGCAATCACTGGCAACCCAACAAACATGTGCCGGCTAATGGAAATTTTTCTGGTAGATGAACGCA
Organism: Mariniblastus sp.; assembly: GCA_023300235.1. Taxonomy (GTDB): domain Bacteria; phylum Planctomycetota; class Planctomycetia; order Pirellulales; family Pirellulaceae; genus Mariniblastus. Next base: position 1,030 of record JALZWN010000259.1, on the reverse strand, counting down.
TGAAGTACCTCACTCAAAAACTAACGAACGATTTCTGCTGTTAGACGATCTCGGCCGAAGCAATCACCTTCAACCGGTTTCACAACCCGCTTCGGATTGTATCGCACTCCCCAACCCCGTCACAGTCCCTGATGGCCAGTTAACAAAACACGCTCAACTCCAAGTTCGGCGGTAATTTTTTGCGGGTGTTGATCGACAGTGACGCAGAAACTCCAATGGGTCGTTAAAGAGCGTCTTGCAGAGCGTCTTGCTGGTTGAAGAGGACGATTTCAACGAATCGCATTCCCCCAAAGACCAGCACTCTCCCAACGACCAGTCGGCAGACACCGGCTATTGAATCAAAGCTCTGTTCACCGATCAGCCCGCCGGCGCAGAAACTTCCCGCCGCCCACGCCGACCGCACACAACCACACCGACCACCAAAAAAACAATCAACCATGGCAACCCCCCAAGACCCTCGCTGGCAACAAATGAAACGCATCGGCCTGATCGGCGGCACCTCGTGGCACTCGACCATCCAGTACTACCGCATCATTAACCAAGCGGTCAACGACCACTTCAACAACAACACCAACCCGCCACTGCTGCTGGCCAACATGAACCAAGCGCACATCCACCGCTTGCAGGCCCAAGACAATTGGCAAGGCGTCGCGGAACTGCTGATCGACGGCGCGAAGCGATTAGAATCCGCAGGCGCCGACGCGGTTTTGTTCTGCGCCAACACGCCGCACAAATGCTATGACATCGTCAGCCAGGCCATCGGGATTCCGATCATCCACATCGCCGACGCCACCAGAAACGCGATTGCAACACGAGGCTTGAATTCCGTCTGCTTTATCGGCACAAAGTTTTCGATGGAACAAAACTTCATCAAAGACCGAATCGCCCGCGACGGCATCGAAGTCCTTGTTCCGGCCAAAAAAGAAACCATCGACGAACTCCACCGCATCGTGCAACAAGAACTCACCTTCGACCAGATCATCCCCGCATCCAAAGCGTACGTCACCAACGCAATCAACGCGATGATTCA
>JALZWN010000258.1 GCA_023300235.1 Mariniblastus sp. | reverse complement strand
TCGAGCAGACTTCATCGTAGTCGCTTCGGTTAACGAGTTTAGTAGATCCCAGTCTGCTCCAAAGTAGAGCATCACCGTCTTGTCATCCTCAAACGCTTCCTCCAGGCTCGCTTTAGAATAAGGCACCCAGTCGATCGGACGATCATCAAGTGTCGCAGCAACCCACATCGAACCAAATCCAACTACCACCATCAACACCAGAAGTGTCACCAGTCGAAACTGAAGGAATCGCCGCAGCAACTTAGGCTTCGTGGTTGATTCGCTCATCCAACTCTCCCGGCCGGTTCATGCAAAAAGCTATTTCGCATTGGGTTACCTCAAGGCGACTATCGTAAGGCGAATATCGTAAGGCGACTATCTTAGGGCAGCTATCTCACTCAGCCAGTGCCGGCTGTTGCTTCGTCTGCACTGGTCGAGTTCGGCCGGCTTTGACTTGCTGGGCCAGCTGAGCTTTTAGCTCGGCGGCGATCTGCGGGTGTTTTCCAATGACGTTGTTGGATTCGGAGGGGTCATCGGTCAAGTTAAACAGTTGGAACTTGGGCACCTTGGTGAAGGCCAGTTCTTGATCGACATTCAAATTGAAAGCCTTGCCTTTGTCATGATGCAGCAGCTTCCAGTTACCCTTGCGAAATCCTAAAGAGCCTTTGTTGCCGTTGTCTTGCTGGATCAATGTCTGGCGTCCACTGGCGTTTGGTTTGCCGAGTATTGCGTCCAAAACATCGAAGCTGTCGATGCAAGCCTTGTCGGCCAGCGGTTGATTGATCAATTTGGCAAAGCTGGCTGCCAAATCAACCGTGCAGACAACCTGACTGCTTTCTTGCGGTGCGATGGTTCCGGGCCAGTTCGAGATGAAGGGCGTGCGTGTGCCGCCTTCGTAAATGCTGTACTTGCCGCCAGAGAATGGCCCGGCCGCACGGTGGTCGCCAAGTTTTTCCAGTGCCCCGTCAAGGTAGCCGTCGTCCATCACTGGGCCGTTGTCCGAGCAGAAAATCACTAACGTGTTTTTTTCAATGCCCAAACGCTGAAGCGTTTTTGTTAACTCGCCGACTGACCAATCCAATTGCAAAATCGAGTCACCTCGCAGGCCAAGCTTCGACTTGCCTTGGAATCGCTCGTGCGGCATCCGAGGTACGTGTAGGTCGTGCGACGCAAAGAATAAAAAGAACGGCTTGTTTTGGTTGGTTTCAAGAAACTCGACTGACTTTTTAACCCACATGTCCGCAAGGTCTTCGTCGCGAAAACGAGCCGCTTCGCCGCCGGTATAAAACCCGATTCGGCTGATCCCGTTATGGATCGTAGCGTTGTGTCCATGGGACCAGTCGAGTTTCAGTGTGTCGCGGTGAGTTTTACCCGTCGGATGGCTCTGACTTGGTCGCTTATTTCCGACCCACAGAGGATCGTTGGGGTCCAAGTTGGCCACGAGGTGGTCCTCAACATAGACCTGCGGGACTCGATCGTTTGTCGTTGGTAGCAGGAAGCAAGTATCAAAACCAATTTCTAGCGGTCCCGGCTTAAGTTCACCGTTCCAGTCTGGGCCGCCTCGACGATTATTCTGGTTCGCCGGTCCTTTGGTTTTTTTTGGGCCTAGTCCCAAGTGCCATTTGCCGATCACTCCGGTCTGGTAGCCACCACGTTGCAGGATCGATGCAACCGTTTCTGTCCCGGGGGGAATCAGCGCCGGCGAATTTGGTGCCGCAATCCCCTTGCCCGGTGTGCGGAAAGCGTAGTTGCCCGTCAGCATTGAGTAGCGAGTGGGCGTGCAGGTCGACGCGGAGCAATAACCGTCGGTGAAGCGAACGCCGCTGGCCGCCAAGCGATCGATGTTGGGCGTCTGAATGTTGGTCGCACCGTAGCAAGAGAGATCGCCGTAGCCGAGGTCATCGGCCATGATCACAATGATGTTCGGTGTCGAAGGCGTGCCCGGACGATTAAGCGTTTCTTGCGCCAGACAGGACAATGTGAGCAGCGGAAAACTCAGGTTCAATATAAACACAATAATGATTGAGAGTCCGAATCGCCCTGCTCTGCTTGGAGTTGTAGAATGCCGGGCGGTTAGACGGCAAGCGATGGTTGTGAGTGTGTTCATAAGATGGAAAACGTGTGACAGTTTCATTGAGGGTGAATTGGCAATGCTTGGCTTCGTTCTGGAAGCGATGCGTTTCTTGAATTTTCGCTTCTGTGAGTTGGTGTTCACACTGCTTTAAATTGAGAGAGCCTTCAGAAGAATTTCTGGCGATTGAGAGCACTCACGGTAAAATTTAATTTTTGAATGGTCGAAATTCGCGAACCAACGTTACGGCTGCTATTGGGTGTTGGCGGTCGGGGCCGCATTTTTTAAATTTTGTTGTTCGATCTGCCGTCGTTCAGCTTCTGGAATACAGCGTTGCATCGTCATTAACGCGAACGCAGTGCCGTACTGTCTATGATAATTGTAAAGTGTGTAGTCCCACCAGCAGCCGTTGGGTTCTTGGTGTTTGATGATGATCGATGCCAGCAAGTTTCGGTACTCGTCGCGGTCCTCTGGTTTGAGTTGGTCGATTGTCAATCCGGCATAGTAATGGCCGTAGTAATAAAAGTACCCCGCAACTTGCATCCACGCTTCGTGCGGGACCGGCCGCTTACGACCGATGTCGAGCCAGCCGTTGCGCAGGTAAAGGCGATAAAGCCAACACTTAAGTACATTGTCCGTGATTTTTTCATCACCCCAGAGTCGCATTGCCAAGTTGCAAACCTGTGACCGGCCGAGGCTTCCGCCGGGCCGGTTGATTCCACGCATCGGCGAATCTTTGAGATAATCTCCGTATAAATAGGTGAAGTCAGGCTTTTGTTGGCGCTGCGTCGATTGGTAGGCGCGTTTGACAATTTTCTCAGGAATCTTTGCGCCTGCCAACTCGGCTTCTTTGAATGCGACCAGCACGGTCGCATTGACAAAACTGATCGAACTGCCGGTTGGCTTGCGACCTTGGGCTTTGAAATCGTAATAGCCCCAGCCACCATTGATCGTTTCGTATTTCTCTAGCATTTTAATCTGGTCAACGATCAACTCATCAATCGTTTTCAATGCTTGCTCGGTTTGATCGTTCATTTTCTTCAAACGAACTAGGGCTTGGATAGCGTAAGCGTGGGTCCAGACGTTGTAAATCGTATCGCCTTGAGCGCGCTTTACGTTTGGAAGTTTTTTGAACAACCATTCTTGTGCAGTCATGATCGAATCTTGAGCCGCGGGGTCGTGAGCTTTTGTTTCGAGTAGTGCGGAGATCGAGAGGGCTGTGGTGGCCGCGCGAAATGCGTGATGAGAGCCCGGCATCGGCGCGTAAATTTCGCCGATGCGCTTAGAAACGTGCGAGCCGAAGGAGCCGTCTGGGTTTTGGGTCTCGATTAGGAACCGGGCCCCACGATCGATCGAAGCAATGATCTCACTGGGAGAAGGACCGTCGACCTTCGCAATTTTTGGCGCCTTGGAAAAATCGGTGGGAGCGTCAAAGAATTTAGGACGTTTGATTTTTCCAACGTCGCTTTCATGATCCGTGCTGAATTCTTGTCCTTGGATATCCAGCGGCGTTGATTGAACTTTGGCTTCGGTTTGCATCGCTGCGAAACTAGGCGAAGCAGCGAGCAACGAAATGATCAAACCAAATTTCAAGCAACTGGTTCTAAACCTCATTTGAGCGTCCTTTTTCTATAGATATTGATCGACGGTGGCGTTTCGTCTGGCAACTGAAATGTACCGTTAGAGCTAAAGAACTAAGGTTTCTTCTTCGCGATCTTATCGCCAGCCGAAAGTCCGCTCAAAATTTCAGTCTTGTTGCCAGCGGTCTTTCCAGTGACAACGTCGACTTTCCGAGGCTTGCTTTCTTCTTCGGCTGAAAGGTAAACGTAGTGAGTAAATCCGTCGTCGTCGCTGAACACACTTGCTTTTGGTACCACCAATGCATTGTTGTTTACGTAGGTGAGAAAGCTCATTGTGCAGCCCATTCCAGGAATTAAATTGGCATCCGTTGGGATGTTTTGCAAGGTAACTTTGCAATCATACTTTCCGGCTTTCAGCGGAATTCGCTCGATTGAATCGATCGTGCAAGGCACAATTTTATCATCTGTCGCGTCAAACTTTGCTTTGCCTGAAAGACCAGCGGTAAAACTCGAAAGGTTCGCTTCGGCAACGCTGGCCTGAATGATCATTTGGCTGGTGTCCACCACCGTCATCACGACGGCTTTGGCTGGAAGCTTAGAGTCTCGTTTTAGATCCCGTTCACCGCTCCACTTTCCGCGGTCACATTCGCCGTAAAATAAGATCCCGCCGATTTCTGATTTGATGGTCATCTTGGTGCGATCTTCCACCAGTTCTTTCAAGGCCTTCTCTTTTTGGCTGAGTTGAAAATCTGCTTTCGCAAGCGAGATTTTTGATTTTTCTTTTTCAATCGGCAAGGCAACTTCTGATTTCTGAAATTCCATCCGCGACTTGGCGAATGATTGTTCGTGACGTTGGTCGCTGCGAGGATTCTCGAGTTTGCGAATTCGTTTGAGCCGTAGCAGGGAATTGTCAAGAGAAAATTCAGCGGATTCTACAGTGCGTTGTGCTCGCTTGAGCACAATCGCTTCTGATTCTTCTGTCAATTCATCTTCGGTGTACATTTCCGTCAGCTGATCCAGTTCATCTTTGGAGTACTCAAGGTGGTAGCCCGCCTTTTTTTCCTCGTACTTTTGGTTCTTTTCCCGTCGTGGGATAGTGGTTTCTTTGTAGTACTTATGGTCTTCCTGGGCTGATTGCCATGACAGCTTCGCAATCGCTTTTTCTAGCTCGAAGGTTTCGGCTGATCTTTTCGCTTCAAGACTCATCAGTTGCTGAGAAAACTTGGCGGAGCCAAGCTGGAATTCGGCCTCGGTAATCGCTTTGTCGATTGACTCGGTGTCAAGCTCGACCAACGTATCACCTTGAGCCACTTTACCTTGCTTGGCAACTGTTTTAATTTTCAGATCCTTCCAAGTCTGGAAGTCCGTTTTGATTTCCGTCGCTGCCGCTGACTCAAGTAAACCCTTTAACGTTTTGAAAACACGCAATGGCTGGTTGACGACTTCGACCGTTTCGAGTTTTTTCGTCGGTTTCTTTTCTTCTTCTTTTGCTTTAGCTGGCGACGAGTCTTTGTTCTGATCGTCAGCCTGAACAGGGGGCTTATCTGCAATCGAGACGTTTTGAGCCAATGAGGGGGCTGCCGAGTTGATGATGCTGACCACCGAAATCAATAGAGTAAAACAAACAAGGTGACGCATCATGTGGCTCCAACGGATCGAGAATGAAAATTTTCAACAGGGCATAGTTTACACGGTAGATCAGGTCACCGCAAAGATTCGTATTGTTGAGTCGGCAAGTCCCTTCAAATGGTAGCTCGAATGTTGATTTAGTCAGCAAATCGACCCACTAGAATGACTTTCAGACTGCCTGCTCGCTTGACAGGCTGGAAGCACCATTGCCACATTTTTCAGGCTTCGCGGCAACCTGTTAAATCAACAAGCCTGTTAGCGATGATTTTGCATCGATGTTTGTAGGTCATTACTATCGATGGGGTTAGTCAGACCAATAGCCTTCGGGAAAATTTAGAACCGCGAACGAATGCAAATAAACGCGTCGGGTTAGCAGAGCCCCCAGATGCTAAAACTGATTTACCGTGGCGGTGCGAGCGAGTTGTTGTGATGGCAATTGAGAATCTATTTTTTTAGCTTCTCGATCGCGGCCTTGTAGTACATGACCTCGTCCTCCAAGCCGTGCTTTTCACACAGTTTTAGCAGGCGTTGCATGCGGTCGACTGGCATGACGCTGGTCGCAAGTACTGTTTTGGCGTGGCATTCGCTGCACAGGTGCATCGGTTGGGTGTCGGATTCCTGCAAATGGTTGCTGCCTTGCATGTTGCACTGGGCATTAATGCAATGCTTCATCGAGAACATGTGGCCAGTTTCGTGAGTGGCTAGTTTGATCATCCGCCGTAGGCATTTTTTGTAAGAGTCTTTGTTCCGATCTGGTTGGCCCAAGCGAAACAGTGACCACACACCCACTCGATCATAGTACGCGGCATAGCCGAAGACGTAATTCCAATCGTTCCCGGGCCAGAGATCTAGATTGGTAAACGCGATCGTGGCAAAGGCATCTTCGGGGAGGTTCGGTGCGAGGATTTTTTCGAGGATGTATGTGGTTTTGACTTGTTTCGTACCCCATTCCGGGTGAACTCGTCGAGCTGTTGCGGGGATGGTGCTCGCGTCGATTGCCTCGAGCGTCTTTACGGGACAATTAAAGTAAGCCTCAAGGTATTCAGCCGTTAGCTTGGTCAGTTTGGTTTCCGTTTCTGAGAAAGTACCGATGGGCTGGATGTACAGCGTGGTCTTGCGGTCGGTCAGCTTGTTGGGCCGAGTCGTGGCCCATTTAGTAAACCGTTGGCCTTTTTCGTTATGACTGTCGAGCCAATCACCGTGCTTCGTTTCGGCCAGGGGTTTATCAAGCGGCTTCAACAGTCGAATCGTGCGTTTGACTTTTTCTTTGGATAGCGGCCGTTCGGCGCGACTGGTTTGAGCATGGATTTGGGTGGTTGGCCAAGGTATCACGCTGCAGATCAAAAGAATGAAAAAGGAAAGTCGATTTTTTAGATTCACAGAATACTCAAGGTGCCAAGACTTAGATTGTTTAGCGTTGTTTAGCGTTTAGTCTGTAGCCCAAAGGCGACAGCGACTGCCCGAACGCCGCTGGCCCTGTTGATGTCGGCAAAATTGGAGCCGTTCAGCCGCAGTGCGGAATCTCCAAGGGCTCGCCGATCATGGCAAGCGGAACTGTAAGCCATGACCGTCTGCCGGCTGACCGTTAAACGAAACGGCTGACCGTTAAACGAAACGGCTGACCGTTAAACGAAACGGCGGACCATTCAGCGAACTGTTTGACCGTTTAGCGAACTGCTTGACCGTTTAGGCTGTTCGCACTCCGCTAGGGCGAAAGAATTTTAGGCCCTAGGTGCTTCGGAGGGAAATCCAATTTGCCGCGAAAAACCCGCTCAAACGGGGGTTTTGAGTTTGAAGTGCGACTTGCGATAGCAGCGGTTTGCTAGCGGTCGTTGTTAAAGTTTAGGGATTGGCCAAAGTTTATCGCTCGCGTCGACGATAACGTTTGCGTCAGTACTTTTTTCGCAGGTCGGATTCATTCGGCAGGCGAGAAATGGACAGAACCGGGGGGTTCAATGGGCAAGCAGTTTGTTTGCCATAAACGCATTCGTGGCTCGACTGTAGAGCCACGAAGCGTTTTTATCCCACTCCAGGATGAAGACAGATGAAAACCTACCCCACAAAAAACTACTCGTTTGTTCGAAACTTATCGCTTGCAATAGGCTGTGGCTTTGCATGCGTGGCTGCCGTAGGGTGTTCCCCCACGAAGCCCATCTATCTGAATGACACCGGAGACCTGTCGTACTACATCGATAAGGCAACCGCGGTTGAGTATCCTGACGTTGACATTCCATCGCTGGAAGAAGTCAGTCAGTCTCAGCAGCCGCTCACGGTGATCGATTCTGATTTTCAGAACTTCGAAGATCTAACGTTGGAAGACGTTGTATCGATGGCGTTGCAGAACTCCAAGATCGTGCGAGGTTACGGAACGCCTTCGCTGACGGCGACACGGGTTTCACCCGGCGTGGATAACCTGACCAACGGCATTGAGGCGGCTTCATCCATTTGGAACATCGCGATTCGCGAATCGGAGCCAGGGTTCATCGCAACACCTGGTGCGATCGCGTCGCCATCGACTATTTCCACTAACACTGCGTTGGATACCAATCAAGGCGTGGAAGCGGCTTTAGCTGACTTTGATGCGGCTTACACGAGTTCTATCAACTTGGCTACTAGCGACGAGCCAAGGAATGGTAGCAGTATCCTAAACTCGGATGTCTTCACGCAAACGCAAGTTACTTGGCAGAATCAGTTCTCAAAGAAATCAGCCAACGGTACTCAGCTATTCTTCCGAAGCATCAATCAATACACCGAAAACAACAATCCACTCGTCGCTGACGGTGGTATTCAGCAGCTCGACAGTTTCTACCGAACCAGTCTTGAAGCTGAAATTCGCCAACCGTTGTTGCGAGGTCGCGGAGCGTTTATTCAAAGAATGCCGATCGTAATCTCTCGTATCAATACCGACCAAGAGATCGCTAACCTTGAAGCGACGTTGCACAACATGGTGACCAACTTGGAAATCCGATACTGGGATTTGTACTTGGCTTACCGCAGCTTTGAAGCAGCAAAAACCGGTCGTGACGCTTCGCTTGAGACATGGCGTATTATCCAAGACCAGTACAAAGAAGGTGCTGAAGTCAACATCCAAAACGTTGCTCAGGCAAGCGAGCAGTATCACTTTTTTGATGCACAGGTCATTGATGCTTACAACAACTTGTTGAACGCTGAAGGCCAGTTGCGATTCTTGCTTGGCTGGAGTGCCACTGATGGACGGTTCATTCGTCCGATCGACGATCCAGTCAAGGCTCCGGTTGAATTTAACTGGTGTGAATCGCTCTGCGAAGCGTTGACTTACCGTCCGGAAGTTCGCCGTCGACGCTGGGAGATCAAGAAGCGTGAGCTTGCATTGCAATACTCAAAGAATGGCTTGCTACCTCAGCTCGACGTTTCATTGGTTTACCGATGGCTTGGTTTGGGTAACAAGTTTGGTACGTCTGAAGACGGAACCGGATCATTCCCATCGGCTGACAGCGGTGCACTCAACGAGTTGTACGGTGGAGATAACCAAGAGTTAGCGTTGAACGGAACGTTTGCGGTACCAATCGGTTTCCGACGTGAAGAAGCCAACGTGCGAAACGCACAGTTAAAGCTTGCCCGTGAAATTGCTCGCGGTGAAGATCTTGAGCTGGACGTTACGAAAGAACTTAGTGAAACCATGCGAGCTTTGGCCGCCAACCAGATGATCATGCGATCGGCCTTCAACCGCTGGATCAGCACTGACGAAGAAGTAAAGCACTTCGAGCGTTTGGAAGACGCGGGTGTCGAGTCTTTGGACGTAGCGTTGGATTCACAACGACGTCGAGCTCAAGCCGAAATCGCGTTCTACACTGCCGTTGTCGAATACAACAAAGTCATCGCCTTGTTGCATCTTCGCAAAGGAACCATCCTGGCTTATAGCGGAGTTGAATATCAAGAAGGACCGTGGACAGGCAAGGCTTACGTCGACGCCCAAGAGCATGCTCGCCGCCGAGGTGCCAGTCGCGAGCTCAACTACGGTTGGACTCGGCCTCAAGTCATCAGTCGCGGTAGCAACCAAGCGAGTACTGGCAACACTGGCTACATCGCACCGGCTCCAAGCCTGCCAGCCAGCTACGAGACACCTAGCTACATCAGTGCTCCGATTTCAGATCCAAACGGAATCGTGCCACTTAACACAGTGCCTTACAACGGCCAAGAAGTCCAGCCATACTACCAACAGCCGGTCGACATCCTGCCGGCGGATGGCTATCCGATTCCAAGTGTTCCTGAGCCCGTTGTGCCGATGTTAAACAGCTTGAGCAAGAACAGCTCGCGGCAACAACGTGGCTCTGCAGTGCAGCAAGTGAGCTACCACCAGCCGGTTGCCTCTTCGGCGAAAGAAGCATTCAAGCCTGTTGCTGCACGGATCGTCAATCGTAGAAGCCAAGTCGCCCGCTCGATCAAGCCTCAGCGAGACCGTACGAGCTCGGCCGGAGTGAAGCGACTACGAGCGACCACACCATCGGATCATCAAGTTCGAGTTCACAAGGTCTCGGCTACGACTGCACAGCGGTCACACAATACAACTGAAGTCACCACGACTTCGACACGAACCAATGCTGCTGTTTCTAGGAACAGCAATATTGACTGGGAGCGATTGGGCTTTACTCGACCCGAGCATTCAACTGAAAGCACGCGGGCTCGAATTAAAGCGAATTAGTGCTTTGTTCCAGACCGACTTAGCACAGACCGCCGCCATCTCAGTTTCGTACAGTCCTTCGAACAAGTTGTTCGTTGAAGAAATTGGTTTTGACGGGGAAGGTTTGGACTAGCTAGGTCTGGAACATGCGCTGTTTCTTATTCCAATCAAACCATTAGTTTCAAAACAACATTTCGCTGGCCCGACGAACAGGGCATCCTGATGAACAAGGTCAATTCATGAAAAATCAAATCTCATTCGCCATCGCAGCCTTGATTTGCTTCCTGTCCACTGGGTGTAGCATGTGCTGCGGCCCTTTCGACTACGACTATCCGGATTTTGGTGGCAAGCACCAACGCCAGGATCGACGACACGGCCGAGTTGGGTCGATTCTGTCCGATCCATTGGCGCCTCGTGCTGGCGGAGCATCGGCTGATTCAAATCTTTTGGCACCGCCTCCATTGAAGTCTTTGGATCCAGTCGAGGCCGATTTCGAACCGGATCGCGATGAGGATCTGGAAGACTTCGACCGCGATCTTGAAGATATCTCTCCACTGGATCGCGATGGCGAAGAGTTGCCGTCACCGAACGATCTGGACGATGAAGTGGATCTGAGAAAATCGATCAACAAAAAGACTCAGCGGATCCGCAACCGCCCGCTGCGATAACGGTTAGCAGCGGATTTTGTAAAAGCAAAACTAAAAAACGGCAGGTGCGTTAAAAACGCACCTGCCGTTTTATGATGGTACTTCGCAGGATCGAGTGCTTGCTTTCACCACGATCTACCGGGGGGCGGCCCGGTCTGTATCGAGCATTGTTCTTTAAGTTCCACCGATGCTGGCTTCGGCGTTCTTGCCGACTTGGCTGCGGAATGGTTTCTTTTCCTTGAAGCGTGCCAATTGCTGTTCGCAGAGAGCGCGTTTGTTGTCTGGAGCCACATCGATTGCCTTCTGAGCGTAGTCGACTGCTTCTTTGAAGTCGCCGTTTTCGGCAAGTGCCGCAGCAAGCGTGTCCAAGTGATACCAGTCTTTGCCTTCAGAAGATGCACAGGCCTTTTTGGCTAGTTTGACGGCTTCTTCGCCATCACGAAACTTTTCGTCGGGGCACGTTGCCAAAAACCAAGCGTAACCGTTTAGTGATTCATCCAAATCCGGACTCAGCTTCACTGCGGCTTCGTAGTCTTTTTTCGCTTTTTCAAAATCACCCTTGCCCAAATAAGCCACGGCGCGATTGGAGAGTGCGAATGGGCTGGTAGGGTTCAGCTTTAGGTGCCGTGAGTGATCGGCGATGGCTTGATCAAAATTGTTTTGGCTGACTTGGCAAACGCCACGGTTGCCGTAGGCGATCGAAAGTCGCGGTGCAAAACGGATCGCTCGATTCAAATCGTAAAGTGCCTCGTCGACGGCCTCACGTTTGTATTGAATCCAGCCACGCGCGTTCAAGGCCATGGCGTTTTTAGGCTGTAGTTCCACTGCTTTGTTGGCGGCTTCTAACGCTTTTTCAAAATCCTTCTCAACCAACGCAATGTTGCTCAGCCCGACCCAAGCGTCCGCCAAGCTAGGATCCAGTTCAAGGCTTTTTTTGTAATCCGAAGATGCCGATTCTAGGTTGTCCAATGCCAGTTGAGCTGAACCGCGACTGACAAACCACAACGCGATCTTGTCGTTTTGTTTGATGGCGTCGTTGTAATGTTCCAGTGCGAGTTTGTAGTCGTCACTGGCGTAGTAAACTAGGCCCAAGTTGAAATGGGCGTTAGCGAGTTTCGGATTGATCTTGATAGCTGCTTTGAAATCTTCGGCGGCTAGTGGGTTTCGGTTTTGGGCTTTTAGGACCATGCCACGAAGCATCCAAGTCACGGCATTTTTTTTGTTGAAACCCAACGAGTTGTTCAGGTCGTTCAGTGCGTCGTTGTATTCTTCGAGTTCATGGAAAATCATTCCACGGTGTGCGTACGCGATTTCGTCTTTTTCGTTTTCTTCGATTCGAGAAGAAAAGTGCCGCAGGCCGCTGTCGAGGCTCATCACGTTCTGGGTTGGCATCCAACCTTCAATGTCTTCGAGGCGACACCAGTTGCCGTTGAGTTCTTCAAGGCTTCGGATTTCTCCTTCGAAGACTTTACCGACGATCTTTTTGTAGATCTTGGTGTCGTAATTTGCGGTCACGACCACGCGGTCGCCTTCTCGTTGAGCCCACACGTGGGTGGTGGGGATTACGAACAAGTTCGCCGAAATAACGGCAACCAATAGGACGAGGGTTTGCTTTACAAACATATCTTTGGCAATAAGAAATTAACTGCGGGATCGCTGGAAAGGCAGTCGAGTGGTTCTGCCGCTGGGGCGATCAGAGTTTGATTCGACTGCAATGGAGACGGTAGATTAAGCGCGGTCGACGTTTTGTGCAAATGGCCGGTGGCAAAAGGCGAAAAACAGTCAAAGATGCGGGTTATGCGGGGAGTTTGCGGGCTGCGTAACGTGATTTTGGTATTTGTAAGCGTGATTTCTTTCGCCGCCGATGGGCGTTGCTGAACACGGATTGGAACACGGGTGGGTACAAAGCAGTGTTCGTGTTCAACGGCGTCGGTTGGTGATGCGTAACTACTCTTGCGGTTTCCCCACGATGGCACCAGGTTTGATGATCGTATAGATCTGGGTGTTGATCGGCGGAATCAACGGCGTGTTGGCTTCAAAAAAGAGTTGAGCGTCTTTGTCCTCGGTCCGTAGGTCGATGGTTGACGTCGAAAAGTTCGCCAGGCAAATGAGTTCGCCCGCATCGGCCATGTACCTTGGGCGGTCGCCTTCGGTTTGCGGTTCGTGAAAGCTGCCGCCAAAAACCAGTTCGGTTGTCATCGGCTTTTGGGTTTCACTATTCAAAACCCATTTTTTGCCGTCGGCAGTTTTTACCTTGTTGGATTTTGCGTCGCGCCACATCATCTTGATGTCGATTTTCGGGCCCCAAGCTGGCGTGTATTCGGGAACCCAACGGCTGGGCGTTCCTTCGTACGCGCCGATCGCATTCAGCGCCCCGTGTACTTGCCAAGCCTCTGCGTTCACCGAAACAATCGTCTCGTGTTCCTTCGTGCCGCGAGGGCAAATCAGCATTTCCAACGGGCCCGCGTCCAGGCAGATTTTACCGCCGACGATGACCTGCTTGTTTTTGCGATCCAACCAGATCTCTTGCGTCTTGCTCAACAGCTTCCAGTGCGACGGAATGTCGATCGTAGGCGGTGCGGGTTCTTCCGATTCATCCGGAGTTGCCGCAGCAGAGGTGTCTTCAGGGGCATCCGTCGTTGGTGCAGGTGAAGTTACGTCAACCGATAAGTCTTTTACGACTGCCGAATCGGCTGGATGTTGAACCTGAGTGTCGGAGGGATTTTCGACAGCCGGAGGATCGATCGTTACGTCACGGTCGCAGCCTATCGTGAAACCAAGATGGACGACGAGCAACGCGAATAAGAAAGTTGTTTTGGCGGTTTTCATATTTGTCGACTGGATGGGAGGTGTTTGACCGTTTATGCAGGTTTTGTTTGCCAACGAAGCAACTGGTAAACTGCTGGGCGTGGTGTCGCTTTTTGGACCAACGTCAAATTTGGCAAGTTTGTGGTGGCCATCTTCGGAGAGCCCAAGATAGGTTCTTACGCAACATCAGCTACTTTGTTATCGTCTGAGCTTAACGTCTGAGCCTAATGCCAACGGGGACTTTTCGTCGTTGCCGTTTTGAATCTCGTCTTATCCCAGTCCCAATCGAATGAAAGCTTCCGATCGCGTGCGAACATCGATCTCAAGTCAGCCAATGAACGCTCTTTTTAAGTCATCCGCTAAAAAAATACCACCAGTCTTTTGGGGCGTGGCCGGTTGTTTGAGTAAAGAGCAAATCCAACGGATCTGTCAGTGGTACGCTGATGAAAATACAAAACCGGTCCTGAGTCGACTTGAACATTACAGTGGGTTAGTCGGCGACGACTCGGGCAGCATCGAACTGCCCGACGCCGTTGAAGCATTGGCGATTGCGTACCGATTGGCGACTGCGGGAGAGTTGGGGTCGCAAGTCGTTGGAGCTGGCGGCGAGTCGTCTGTGCAAACGCTCCA
>JALZWN010000257.1 GCA_023300235.1 Mariniblastus sp. | reverse complement strand
AGGCGACTTCTTTCTTTTTGCAAACGGCACCGTAGAGCGTTTGGGTCACTAACGAACTTTTGCCGGAACCACTCACCCCAGAGACCACCGTCAAACATCCCAGCGGAAATTCGACATCAATGTTTTTCAAATTGTGCCCGCGAGCCCCCCGCAGCGTCAAACCACCTCGCGGCTGCCGTCGGTTTTCTTGGTTGAAACTTACGCCTCTTCGTTCGGCCAAAAAATCGGCCGTGATCGTCGTGCCGGTTTCGGTGAGTTCTTGCGGCGATCCATCAAACGCAATCTCGCCGCCGTCGCAACCAGCTCCGGGGCCCACTTCCACGATTCGAGGAATGCTGCGGATGATCGATTCGTCGTGGTCGACGACGATGACAGTGTTTTCGCGAGCGTGTAATTTCTTGATCGCTGAAATCAAACGCTCGGTGTCGTTTGCGTGCAAGCCGACTGATGGCTCGTCTAACACGTACAGCGAATTGACCAGCGTTGAACTAAGGCAAGTCGTTAGCGAAACGCGTTGTGCTTCCCCGGCGCTGAGCGAGCGAATTGGCCGGTCGAGCGTGAGGTAGCCGAGGCCGACTTGGAGGAGGTAGTCGATTTTGGAATCGATTTGCGAGCGTAGCCAGCGAGTTGATTCGGCGGTGCCGTCGGGGAGCGATAGGCCGTTGATGGCGTCGCGGAATTCTTGCAGGGAGAGCTTGCACAGTGCGGCGATGGTTTGGCCTGCCACTCGAAACGCTAACGCCGCGTCGTTCAATCGCTGCCCTGAACACGACTCGCAGATCTCCCGGTCGAACTTGTCCGTGACCCCCAGGCCGTCACAGGTTTCGCAAGCGCCCAACGGATGGTTGTGAGAAAAAAGCTTCGGCGTCGCGTCGGTGAACTCGGTTTGGCAAGCCGAACAGACCAACGCATTTGAATGGTTGATTACTCGCCATTGTTTTCCACCGACCGTAAGGCAGCTGCCTTCATCGTCATCGGCTGCGATCAAAATGTCGCAACTGCCCTGCCCTTGTTGGAATGCAATTTCCAACGATTCGGTGATTCGTGTGGCTTCGCTGCTGCCAGCGGCCAAGCGATCCACGACCACGCGAATAGAATCGACGGCAGCGTCGGGAGAAAGCTGAGCTTGATCGGGACGCGACAGGTCGACGGTGGTCTCGCCCACGATCGCTCGAACAAATCCATTGCTCTTGGCACTCATCAACGCCGCCGCAAAGTCGAGGTCTTGGTCGGGGCGGAAGCAAACTTGATACCGCGTGCCCGCAGGTAACTTGGCTAGTTCGGCAGCAACCGAATCCGGTGACGACTTACTGATTTGAACATCGCAAGTCGTGCAAGTTACGGTCGCCGCTTCGGTGAATAGGAGGCGCAAATGTTCGACGACCTCCGTGGCGTTGCCGACGGTGGTTTTGCGGTCTGCGTTTCCGCGGAAGGCTCGGACGGCGATCGCCGGTGGGACGCCTTCGATCGAGTCGGCGTCAGGTTTGTCCAGTTGCGTGACAAACTGCCGAATTTGAGGCGACAAGCATTCGATGTAGCGGCGTTGGCCTTCGGCGTAAATCGTGTCGAACGCCAAGCTCGATTTCCCGCTGCCGCTGACGCCGCAGATCAGCAATAGTTCGCCGGCGGGGATGTCTAGGTCGACGCCGTTGAGGTTGTTTACGCAGACGTTTCTAAGTCGCAGCATTATTTTTCGTTTCCAATTTCGACCAGCAAGCGACCTTTGGTTTTGGCTTGAGACATCCGTTGGATGTGGTCGAGCACTTCGTCGAGCGAGATTCGAGTGACGATGGGAGACAGGTCCATTTGCCAGTTGTCGGCAATTTTGTCCCACAACTTTTGTCTAGGTTGCCGAGGCAGATTCGCGCTGTCGATTCCGAACAGCGTAATGGCTCTTAAGATAAACGGAAACACGGTCGTTGGCAGATCGTTGCCGCCGACCATCCCGCAAGCGGTCACGACTCCTCGCGGCTGGACCATTTTTAGCAAGCCGGCGAGCGTGTTGCCGCCGACGGTATCGATCGCGGCGGCGTACTGCGATTTGAGCAACGGTTGTTTTGATGTTTCATCCAGCAACGCCGCGAATTCGGATCGTGGGATGACCGAGGTTGCACCGCGGCTTTTGAGCCATTCGTGGTGGTCGTCTTTGCCGGTGATCGCGACGACTTCGTAGCCAAGTTTGTGCAGTAGCATCACGGAAAAAATCCCCACGCCGCCGGTGGCTCCGGAGACGATGACGGGGCCGAGGTCAGGCGTGATGTTTTGTTGCAAAAGTTTGTCAACTGATTGAGCGGCGGTGAAGCCAGCGGTGCCCCATGCGGAAACGGTCTCGGTGGACATGCCATCGGGCAACTGAAACAACCAATCCGCGGGGACTCGGCAGTATTCCGCAAACCCGCCGTCGGCCGCGGTGCCGAATTTGGCGTGAGCGACAAAGACTTGATCGCCGGGTTTGAACTGGTCGTCGCGAGATTCGACCACCGTGCCCGAAGCGGTGATGCCGGCGATGATCGGTAAGTTTTTGACGACGCCTGGGTGGGCTTGGGTGGCGAGGACGTCTTTGTAGTTGATGGACGAGTATTCAATGCGGACAAGCACTGCTTCGTCGGCGAGTTGGTCGGGGGTGATCGTGGTTAGCGACGCTTTGAGGTTGGAGTTCTTTGGTAGAGGTTGACCATTTGGTGGTTGTTGATCGGAGACGACGATCGCGCGAAAGGGGCCGTTGAGAGGCATGGTGTTGTTTTCTGGATGAATCGAGTTCTTGATGGTTTTGGGTGTTGTGATCTCGTTTAACGGGTAGCCGGCAGGCGTCGGCGTTTTCGCAGAGCCGCTTGTCATGGTGCCGAGTCGTTAGGAGTTAGGAACTGTATAGGATTCCGAACTGTTTAAAATTCCCAGCTGCAAGATTTTACTGAAATGGGGAGTGTCGGTGTTGTTCGGGTTGGCGCCGTCGCTGTCGCCTTCCGGCTAAACGTTAAACTGTCAACGATCAATGATCGGCTTGCCATCGACGCAAATTGGGTGTTGGATGAACGGTTGGAATCGTCGCTGTCGCCTTCCGGCTAAACGTTAAACTGTCAACGATCAATGTTCGGCTTACCATCGACGCAAATTGGGTGTTGGATGAACGGTTGGAATCGTCGGGGCCTTATTGAACCGGCGCTGGTTCGGGTTCGCGTTTTGGGTCAACCTTTTGGTTGGCCAAGTATTCAACGAGGTCGCGAAGTTCGTTCGGCGTTAGTAGTTCGTGCAGGTTGGCCGGCATCGATGACAGCCCCGGTTTGGTCGCTTCCACGGTTTCTTTGTCGATCATGATTTCTTTGCCGTCGCTGTCGAGCAAAATGATTTGTTCGTCGGTGTTTTCTTTTAGGATCCCAATGTGAATCGTACCGTCTTCGGTCAAAACTTTTTGCTGGCCGTATCCTTTGGCGATCACCGCGTTTGGGTTGGCGATGGCTTCGATGATGTAGCGGCGATCGTGTTTTGAACCCAAGTCTGTCAGTTCGGGGCCGACGTTCCCACCGTCCCAGCCGATTTTGTGGCAGCGTAGGCAAGACACGGCGGTCTTGTTGTGGAAAATGTCTTTGCCGCGTTCGATGTTGCCGCCGACGGCGGTGTCGAGGTGCGCAGCAACCAGTGGGTCTTTATCGCGTTTGCTGCGGGCGGTTTCGTAAGCCAAAAGTAGTTCGTTTAGCGAGTCGGTTTTTCGTTGTCTGGCCGCGGTGATCACGTCCAAGCGTAACTCGGGCGAGTACTTGTCGGCGGTCATGGCTTGGATGGCGTCGGCTAGGACTTTGCTGGAGGCTTCATCTTCCATCGTTCCCAGCGTCGCGATCAGGGCTTGGCTGGTCGTTTGTTCGTCTCGTTTGAGACCAGCCTTTATTAAAAGCATCGCAGCCGCTGCGTCCCGTTTCGCGGTCAACGCGGTGATGACGGTGAGGAGACTCGAATCCCGCTTGTCGGTGGCGGCCAGTTCGGCCCGTTCAGCCAGTTCGGAGAGAGTGCTTGTTAGTTTCGGATTTTGAAGTTTGTCCAAACTATTGAGAGCGGCGATTCGCGTCGAAGTTGCGGCGGTAGTGGATTTGGCAAGCGTTAACAGATCGGGGCCGATGTTGGTCAGGCCAAGTGCACCTGCGGACTCGATCGCAGCAACCGCGATTTCGTCGGTGTCTTGGGTGAGTTTCCCAAAGATTGAAAGTAGAGCGGTTTGGGCGTGTTTGATGTCACGCGAGGTCGGGTCAAGCGGCCGCCATGCATGCAAGACTTTGTCACGAGCCGGCGGATTGTCCCACTCGGCCAACCACTGAATGACTTCCAGGCGACGCTGGGTGTCGGATTTTGGGTTGATGCAAAAGGCTGCCAAGGCCGCGGCTGATTCTTTCGTTCCCACGCGAAAGTTGGCACTTAAGATCCGACGAACTAAAGGATCGTTCGTGAGGTGGAGTTCAGCCGAATCAATTAGCTCTGCCAATGGCTGCATGGCGGAATTGATGGGGGTATCGTGTATCGCTCGAGCGGCTTCGAGAACGACGGATGGATCGTCGTCGGTGAGCAGGCGTGATAAATCGTCGCTTGCTGTAGGGGCGACGCAGATTCCAACTATTTCGATCGCGTTTAGTTTCGCTGCATTTAGTTTCGCCGCGTTCTTTCGAATGGCTACGCACGTGGCCAGCCGAACGGACGCAGATTCGTGTTTGGTAAGTTCGTTGATCAGTTTTAAGTTTGCAGGATTGGCAACGCTGTCGGTTAGTTGCGTTAGCTTTCCTATCGCCATGATGCCCGCATGTCGCAGCATGGGGTCTTGGTTGTCGTTTTCGATTAGCATCTCCAAGACGGCAGGATTCTCTTTTGCTGTTCCTGCTTCCGCCAATCCCATCGTGGCGGCGTAGCGGACTCGTTTGTTCGAGTGTTTCAACAGCGGCGTCAGCCAAGCCGGTTCAAGCGAAACTGGTTCGGCGTACAGCCGCGTTGCCGCGATGACGACTTGATCGTCAGTGTCTTGCAAAATCGCTTCCAGCCAACCAAAGTCCAATTCGCCGTCTTCGTTGGCACGAGCAAGTTGCCCCAAACCAAACAAAGCGTGGACGCGGGCAAGCGTCGGTGCGGTTGTTTTTGACGCGGTTGCTTTGAGGTGGTCGAATTCGTTTTTCGCCACCAGTTCGAATTGAGCCTCCAAACGTACTCGTCGATCGGCGTGGTTTAAAAGCTGAGTTAGCTCGGCCGGCGCTTTGTCTTTTAAACCCGACTTCAATAACGATTCGACTTCGCGAACGAGTTTCGATTGGTGGAGCTCTTTGTCATGGTAAGCGTAGATGCGGCCTTTCTTGACGCCTTGCCAACCGCTGACCCAGTCCGCCAAATAGACTCTACCGTCGCTGCCGAAATCGATGTCGGTGGTCAGGATGTTCCAGAACGGTTGCTGTTCGTCTTCGATTTTCCAGCCCGCTCCATCGGCGGCGAGCTTAAACGAACGGACGCCGCTGATTGCCGAGGTGCCTCGGAAATCACACAAGAAAAAGCGGTCTTTGAAGTCGTCGCCGAATCCTGTGCCGGGATAATATTCCAAACCAGCCGGTCCGTCGGCGATGTTGGCGATTGGAGGCACGATGTAGGCGGGGGTGGTTTCGTGGTACGGATGCCAGATTTTTTCGCGGTTGAAGGGGCCTCGGTCGCCGATGTATTGATAGTACATTCGCCAGCCAGCATCGCCGCCGTCAACGATTTCGGTGAAACGTGCTTTGTCGCCGCTGTCGGAGTTGTTTTCGCCGGTGAACAGATTGCCGTAGTCATCGAAGGCGAGTTCTTGCGGGTTTCTCAGCCCGGTCATCATGGCTACTAGGTTACTGCCGTCCAGTTCGCAGCGAAAAACGGCTCCGGATTCGAGGTTCTTGAGCTTGGGCGAAACGTTATAGCCGCGGTCGCCGATGCTAAAGTACAACCGGCCGTCGTGGCCGATGATCAGCCCGTGCATGTCGTGGCCGCGGAAAGCAAAGTGAACGCCAAAGCCAGTGTGCAACGACTCGCGTTTGTCGGCGACTCCGTCATTGTCTGCGTCGGTCAAAGCAAACAAGTCCGGGATGCAGGTGTAGTAAACCTTGTCGCGGTACGAGAGCACCCCCGCGCCGGTGCCCATGTCGATGCGGTTGAAGTGGTCGGCGAAAACTTTTGAACGATCGGCCAGGCCATCGCCGGTGGTGTCTTGGAGCAAGCGGATGCGGTCGTCGTTCTCTGTGTACTTTTTGTCGGCGTCGGGGATGTGTTTGCGGATGTAGCGGATTCGGTCGGCAACGGTTTGGGCGGCCAGTTCGTCGTCCATCCAGTTTTGGTGACCACGATTGTCTTCGACGCCTTTGTCTTGACGGAAAGTTTCACAGACGAACATGCGGCCTTGGTAATCGCGTTTGATCGCCACGATGTTGGCCACGTCCGGCTCGGCAGAAAATAGCTTGCAGTCGAGCGACTCAGGGAATTTGAATTGAGCGATCGCTTGTTGGCCTTCTTCGCTGGCGGCGCGGAGCGTCGGGGTTTCTGGTTGGGGCCAGTCTGGCGAATCGGGGGAAGTGGGCAGCGGGGCTGGTGTTTGGTCTTTGGCTTGCGGTGTGGTTTGAGCGTTTTTAGCGGTTTGAGCGTTTTGGCCGAAAGCGGAAGATGCCGTTAGCGTTAGGAAACCGAAACCGGTGCAGACAAACCCAACGGCAACGGCCAGAACCAAAATCAGGCGCGAAAGAAAAGAAGCGGAAGTTTTTGAAAAAACGGTTTCGAAATAAGCGGGCATGGCGGCTTGGGGATTTAAACGAACGGTCATCTGAAATTTCTTCTCGGGCGTTCTGCGGCACACGGTTCTGTGGGGGTGGGGGTGGCCGAGCCACTACCAACTTAATGTAAACGTGAACGGGCGTGCTAGTGCTTTGGTGCGCGGTTTTCCAGCGGGCTGTTCTAGCGGGCCGAATCCCAACGCAGACCCGCTTGCGTGTTCGTGTTGAAATTTGTGTGGCACAACTTGGCGAGTCGTACCTCTGGACGCTCGACTCGCCGAGCCCCGTTGCATTGTCGAAATGGGGTGGATAGGCAATCGTTGGCGGCGTTTTGGGTCAGATAGCGGTGCGGTCGGGGTGCGATCGGGTTCATTTGGAGCCATCGGGGGCGTCTTGAGCGGGCTGCTGGGCAGCTCAAATGACTTGGTCGGATCGTCAGAGTTGAATTGTGTCGCGACCGCCGGCAAGTTTTGGCGAAATAGAGCTCAGGCAAGGCAGCTATTTTGCCGATAAAACCGGCAAACTGGGCTTTCGAGATTAATCAGATTAACTAAGATTTCGGGCTTCATAGATCGCTCTTTGAAAGCTCTTGCAGGCATCTGTGGTTCGGATGAACTGAATAGATGTAAGACAACTCAACCAAGCTGTCTTCCGCCGAACCCTTGTTTCTGACGAAATGAAATTGGCAGTGCCGTAGTCTAGGCTCGATTTGCTATACGAGCCAAGCGAAGATACCGAGTGGATTTTGTCCGCTCGTTTTATATAGCAACTTAACTAATTAAACCTTTTAACTACCTTTGACGGTGCATTGATGAACCTCAAATCCTATCGCAACATCGGAATTTCGGCGCATATTGACTCAGGCAAAACTACTTTGTCAGAGCGTATCTTGTACTACTGCGGTCGTATCCACAAAATCGAAGACGTTCGCGGTGGCGGCGATGGCGCGACGATGGACCATATGGAACTGGAAAAAGAACGTGGTATCACGATCACCAGTGCCGCGACTCAGGTTACCTGGAAAGACCACACGATCAACTTGATCGACACGCCGGGGCACGTTGACTTTACCGTAGAAGTCGAGCGTTCACTTCGCGTGCTCGATGGTGCCGTATTGGTGCTTTGTTCTGTTGGTGGCGTTCAAGCTCAATCGCTGACCGTTGACCGCCAAATGAAGCGTTACGGAATTCCACGCTTGGCGTTCGTCAACAAAATGGACCGTACCGGTGCGGATCCTTTCAAAGTCGCCGACCAAATGCGTGAGAAGCTGGGCGGCGTTGTGCTGTTGTTCCAGATTCCAATCGGTATGGGCGAAGATTTCGACGGTGTTGTTGACCTGATCGAAATGAAAGCCTACCGCAACGATGGCGACAAAGGCCAAGACATTCTTGTCGAAGATGTTCCCGCCGATATGGTTGAGGACGCGAAAAAGTATCGCCAGGAAATGCTGGAAGGCTTGGCGATGTACAGCGACGAAATGATGGAACTGTTGCTGTCTGAAGAAGAAGTTCCTAATGAACTGATCTACAAAGTTGCTTGTGCCGCTATTAAAGCACAAAGCTTCACTCCTTTGTTCATGGGAACTGCCTTCAAAAACAAAGCCGTACAGCCGCTAATCGACGCCGTTTTGCGTTACTTGCCTTCGCCACTCGAGCGAACCATTTCGGCCAAGCAATGGGACGATCCAGAAAAGGATTTCCCACTGGCACCGGACAAAAGCAAGCCTTTCGTTGGCATGGCTTTCAAAATCGTTGAAGACACGTTCGGTCAGTTGACCTTTATGCGGATCTACCAAGGTACCGTTTCAAAAGGTAGCACCTACGTCAACCAACGTACCGGCCGTAAAGAACGCTTCAGCCGTATTGTTCGGATGCACTCGAACAAGCGTGAAGAAATTGATACTGCCTACGCGGGTGACATCGTTGCCGTCATGGGAATCGATTGTGCCTCGGGTGAAACGTACTCCGAAGATCCTAAGTACTGTACTTTGGAAGACATGTTCATCGCGGATCCTGTGATCTCGGTTGCGGTTACTCCTGCTGACCGAAGTGCCAGTGAAAAACTGGGTAAAGCACTCCAGCGTTTCCGTAAAGAAGACCCAACGTTCCGCGTCGCCACTGACGAAGAAACTTCGGAGACGATCATCTCCGGAATGGGTGAATTGCACTTGGACGTTTACGTTGAACGTATTCGTCGTGAGTACGGTTTGGAAGTCATTGTAGGTGCTCCAAAGGTGAGTTACCGCGAGCAACCGACGCTGAAGATCGACTTCGATTACAAGCACAAGAAGCAGTCGGGTGGTTCAGGTCAGTTCGCTCACATCAAAGGCCACCTTGAGCCTATGGATGAAGAAGCGTTTGAAGAAGACGATCCGATTCTGGAGCAGATCAAAGACAGTTTCTTGTTTGAGGACAAGATTACTGCCGGTCGTATTCCAAAGCAGTACATTCCTGCTGTTGAAAAAGGCATGCGTCAATGTATCGTCAAAGGCGTGTTGGCTGAGTACCCAGTGGTTGGTTTGAGAATGCTGCTTGCTGACGGTGCGTTTCACGATGTTGATAGTTCCGAGATGGCTTTCCAAGCGGCAGCCAAGGGCATGTTCCGTGAGTACTTGCCTAAGACCAAGCCACAGATTCTTGAGCCTGTGATGTTCTGCGAAATCGAATGTCCAGAAGTATCTCAAGGATCAATCGTGGGTGACTTGACTTCACGTCGTGGAATCATGGAATCAACGGACATCAAGCCTGACGGCAGTGTTTTGATCCTTTGTGAAATTCCGCTTGCGGAAACGTTCGGTTACGCAACTGACTTGCGTTCGATGTCACAGGGACAAGCCACGTTCACGATGGAACTTCGCGGCTACCGTCCGGCACCTCGCAACGTTCAAGAAGACATCATCGAAGAGCGTCGCAAGGCGAAAGAAGCGAAGCAGAAGTAGTCAAACGTAGATTGGTTGATCCAGCGTCCGGTTCCCCACGGTTCGATCCGTGGGGTTAGTTCGCTGGAAATACCGATCGTTTGCGTTTTTTTAGTGGTTTTGATTGCTGTTGGGGCACGAAATGGCGATTACTGGTTGAAGCCTTTGGCCTAACCGAGTAACCTTTGCGGTCCCAAAAGCGATAAAACGTGATCGAATCAAATCCTCGATCGAAACATACATTCCTTAAACGAAGTTTACGAGCACCGAAGCATGGCTGTTCCAAAAAGAAAACATTCTAACTCTCGCACCAACAACCGTCGTGCACACGACAGCTTGAAGGCCAGAAACCTATCGAGCTGCCCAAAGTGTAGCACCATGTTGCCATCGCACGTGGTTTGCCCAAATTGTGGCTACTACATGGGCCGCGTGGTCAACCCTGAGAAGGTTGTTGAGGAAGCCTAGTTAATCTGTCGGCCGCACGTTTGAACGTGCTTTGGCCGATGTAAGGCTTCAGGTTTAAACATACTAAGAACTCCGTCCACGACGGAGTTTTTTTGCTGCGCGGTGGGGGACCTGTGGTCGCTAGGCTGCCGTTGGACAAATGGAGATACTGCCTGGGCCTTCGGCTGCAAGGAAAAATCAGGTCATCTAGCAAGCGATAAGATCGATCTAAAAGCGCTCTCGCTTCACGAATTTGTAAGACGCTCGATTGCTTGATTCATGGGCGTCCGGCTGTAGTTGCTCTCGTTAGACGATGGAATGCACCGCAGGCGAAACGATGCATGGTGAGCCGACTCGCCAAGAGCGTCGATTTAGTCATGCAAAGATAGTCGCCTTTTACTCTGTAAAAGAGCGCTCTTTCTCGGGCCGGCTGACGTTAAATGCCCGTTCTCAAAATCGGGGCAAGAAAGTCACTCTTGAAACCATCGCTTAAAGGCTTGATCTCGATTGCATTGAACCGCTGTAAAACGAAATCGCAAAATTGACTATTTGATTAAATGTAAGGCTCGGCGTGAAAGCCGACACTAGGATCCTTGCAGGAAGCG
>JALZWN010000256.1 GCA_023300235.1 Mariniblastus sp. | reverse complement strand
GTGTTGGGTCGTTCGGCGGTTTTGGGTTCTTCGCCTAGCACGATTGCTTCGACGACTTCGATCAATTGTTCGCTGCGGAACGGCTTGAACAGCAACGCGTTCTTTTTCAGACCCGCTTGTCGAGCCTTGACGATCGAGTGGCCGGGGTCGTAGCCGAATCCGGTCATCAAAATCAATGGTGGATCGTTGGTTATCGCTTTGAGTTTCATCAATAAATCGTAACCGCCGATATCGGGTAGACGAATGTCGGCGATGATTGCGTCGTAGCCGTTGTCGAATCCGCAGTTGCGAACCATCATCAGCGCCTCTTCGCCTTCATGAGCGGTTTCGACATTGCAACCGTATTTGCCTAGCAGTTGGTCCGCTGATTTGCGAACATTCTCGTCTGCGTCGATCACTAAGACGCTGCGGT
This sequence comes from Mariniblastus sp., assembly GCA_023300235.1. GTDB lineage: Bacteria > Planctomycetota > Planctomycetia > Pirellulales > Pirellulaceae > Mariniblastus. The sequence goes on along the minus strand of JALZWN010000256.1, from coordinate 8,905 downwards.
CTTTCAAGGCCGGACGGACTTCGGATTGGGTGCAACGTGCAACCGCGGCGACTGGGGCGATGTTTTCGCCGACTTGGTGGATGGTTTTTTTGATTTGTCTTGCGTGTGCCAGAATGGTTCGCAAGCGGCGAGTCACATCGGGATCGTGGCCGATGTAGCTCTCGATCGCGTGAACGGTGTCGTTCAAGATTTCGTTGATCGGGACCACGACTGCTTCGCGGATTGTGTCCACGGATTGCATGGCGGCGTTGTTGCGTTGGGCGTTGAGCAGTTCCAGCGTATTCAGGGAGACCGCGATGTCTCTGCCGAACGATTCGAGGCATTGGAGGTCTTGGTTTGTGAACGCATTGATTTCGGGGCTTTCGACATTGAACGATCCGACCACTTCATCGTTGTAGACGAGGGCCACGGTCAACGAGCTTTTTGCACCGACCAGTCCGTCAAGGTACAGCGGGTCGTAGGTGGTGTCTTCGCACAGGTAGTTTTGGCCGGTCGCGACCACGAATCCGGTCACGCCGTTGCCTTCGGCTTCCGCGTACAGCACGCGTTCGGTCTTGGTGGCGTCAATGCCTTCGGTCAACAAAACTTCAAGGCGGTTGGTCTGCCGATCGAGCATGCGGATTTCGATGACGTCAAAATCCAACAGGTCTTTGGTGTAATGCAAAATGTTATCTTTGAGCAATTCAATTCGCTCGTCGACGTCCATTTCGTAAATTTCTTCTGGACGCAAATCAGCCAATGCCGTGCCGGCTCGATGCAACGCTTCCATTTTCTTTTGTTGCAGCACAACAGCGGTGGCGTCGGTGACGGCAACCAGCACGCGATCGCAGTGCTCGGTCGAATCAATAATGGGCACGACGGAGATATTGAAAAACCGATCGCCTTGTTTGAACGAGCTGCAGCAGGTTTGCTTGAGTGATCGAGCGGTTGCCAATGGGCTTGATTCGGGGCCGATGATTTCGGGGTTGCCGATGGCTTGATAAAAATTGAGGCCGGTCATGTTGGGTGTTTCAAACCAACTGGCCAGCCTTTTGTTCGCTTTGATAATGTTGTTCGTGTTGTCCAGCAACGCTAAACCGTCGGGGACGCACTCGAGGATTTCGACGTTTTGGATTAGGTCCGTCGCGGAGAATTCTTGTACTTGGTTTTCGCCGGTACATTGGTTGCCGTAGTAGACGCCGTCAAAATGGTGATGTTTCAGTTGCTCGATCGCACTCGAACAATTGTCAACGTAGACGACTTCGACGTCGGCGTTGGTTTTAATCGGCAGTCGATCGGAGTCGGACTTTTTGGTAGTAACACAAAGGACTTTAGGCACGGCACTTATGTCTCAAAGCTTGAACGGAAGTCATGTCCAACAAAACTTTAGGCGATCGATAGGTTGGATAACCCGGCGACACATTCAGTAATTGAATGTACGCAGCGAATGGTTTTATTTCCAGTCGCTCGTTTGAATCGCCCTTCGCTTAAATCGGGGGTATTGTTAGTTTACGGATATCTGGCCGGTGTAGAACAGGAATTCGCCGAGGTTTTGGTCGTTTTCTCCATTCTAAAAAATGACCCTGCCGATGGCAACTTTTGTGCCAGTTGGCAGCCCGATCAGTTACAATCCGCTGGCGGCTGGCTGGCTCGCTAAGGCCTCGTTTGATTGAGTTGAGGCAACGGCGGCCGTCGCCTGAGCTGCAGGCCGCAAATTTATCCCGTTTATCCTACTCCTACTTTATCGTAGTTCGCTTTTCGTCAGTCGCGAGTCTCAATTCTGCATGGCCAAAAAAAAGAAACGTCGGACGACAGTTAGGGCTGATTTTCGGAAACGACAATCCACTCGCACCCGCACAAACGATTTGACTCGGCAATTCGAGGACCAATCGGACAAACTGGAGGACTCGCAGACCGGTGAACGGGTCTCTGGGAAAGGCCGTTTGACGCGGAAACGAACGGTGGCGGGGTCGGCTCAAGAGAATGAGGCCGGGTTCCAGGTGGAACTGGAGGTCGACGAGAACCAGTGCAAGGCGGGTCGGGTGATCAGCGTGCACGGGTTGGGGAGTTTTGTCCGGGTGGCGGACGGGACCATTTATCGCTGCACCGTTCGGGGTGTTTTGAAATCGTTGGCGACTGATTTGCAGCATGTGGTGGTTGCCGGGGACCATGTGGCAATCCAAGTTGGCGGTGCTGGGCATGATGACGAACAGGCCGTCATCGTCCGTGTGGATGCTCGTCGCAATCAAATCAGCCGCACCAGCCGAAAACGCCAGCAGGTGTTGGTGTCGAACATCGATTTTGTTTGCATCGTCGCATCGGCAGCCGAACCGCTGTTGAAACCGAACCTGATCGATCGTTATTTGATTAGTGCCGAGAAGGCGAACATCGATCCGATCATTGTGATCAATAAAGCCGATTTGGTTGACGTGGCGGATTTGCAACCGGTGATCGGCGTTTGGGCTCAGATGGGCTATCCGGTTTTGTTGACGTCGACGGAGACGGGGCTGGGGGTCGAACGACTTAAGCGGATGGTGTCTGGGCGAGATAGCGTGGTGACAGGACAGTCGGGCGTGGGGAAGTCTTCGCTGTTGAATGTGATTGAGCCGGGGTTGCAGTTGCGAGTGGGCACGGTCAGCGATGAAAATCAAAAGGGCCGACATACGACGACGGCGGCGAAGTTGATTCCGCTGGAGAACGGGGGGCACTTGATTGACACGCCGGGGATTCGGCAGTTTCAGTTGTGGGATGTGATTCCCGAAGAGGTCGAGGGGTATTTCCGAGATTTGCGTCCGTTCATTAACGGCTGTCGGTTCCCTGATTGTACTCATACTCACGAGGATGATTGTGCGGTCAAATGGGCGGTGGCGGATGGGAAGCTTGATGTGCGCAGGTACGAGAGTTATGTTCAGATCAAAGATTCCGAAGCGTATTAGAATGAGGTGATGGTGCCTTCGGCTTGTTTTGTTTGCATGACAGCCTGGAAGCAGTATCACCACAGACAGGTTGGAAGTAGCATCTCCACGAACAGGCTGGGAACGCCGGCGTCGGCTTGCACTTCTCGGAAGAACGCAATAGCAACCGAAAATTCTCATGACCAAGTTCTTAAACACTCTTTTGGTCCTGATCATTGCGATCGCCGGCGGGCGGTTGGCGATGCGGGCCCAAGAGTACCGGGCTTTTGCGCAAGAACGAGTTGAGTTAATCGAAAAGCTTGACGGTTTCCACGTTCGTGATCCGAGCAAATACTTGGTGCAGTTCGTGGAGAACGATGATCCGATGCTGTTTACTTGGCGGGTCTACAACCCGGATAGCTTCAGAAAAACTGCCTTGCTGGAATTGGGTAGCGATCATTTTTCTTTTGTTAATCCGTACCGCGGGCCTTACGGGGATTTCATGTGGGTGAGTTTGCGTTTTGACATTATTGGAGATCGTCTTTACGTTGACACGCAGTACTCTGGAGGTGGTAGAAGGCAGAGTAGGCGTGGTAAAAAATTGGCGGCATTCTGTGAGCGGCATTGGTGTGGTTTGGAGATTGAGGCGTTTGGTAAGGGCGAGCCGATCGAAGTTGCGGCAGATCAAATCGCAGAGCTTGTGAGTATTACAATTCCGGACGAGGTGTTCGCCAGGTTGAAGGATGAGTATGGGGAAGAACTAGCGAGTCGGTTTTCTGGGCAACGTTTTTTTCGATTGAGCTACGGTGACGAAGCTGCGATTGGGCAGTTTTTAGAGCAATCGCAGGATGGCTTGAAATGAATCGATCTCAAAAATTATTCGCGCCGAGGGTGTCACTTTCGACGCTATTGCTGCTGGTGGTGGCGTTGGCGATCGGGCTAGCGAGTTGGCAAATGGAGAAGTCCATCGAGAAGACTAGCGTCGAAGTTTATCCGCTTCGGTTTTTGGCCAATGGCTTACGAGTTAAGCGACCAGACGAGTACGTGGTGGTGGGGCGTACGCCGACTCGAATCAGTGAGTTGGTTTATGTGGTCCATGTGCCTGATGACGGGCCGCATGAGTTGTGTCTTGCGATCGGAGAGATTCCGAGAAAAGGTGTTGTCGAAACGGCGCAACGAGTTTCTGTTTCTGCTGGGGTTCATCAGGTGGAGCTGAGGTATGAAGCGTTGCGAGGGTCGGAAGTGCTTGTGTTGCTGGACGACGAACCGGTGATTTCAGGGGAAGCTCTCCGCAGTTGGCTTGGGGGTGCTAGCGCAGGCGGACTGCAGTATCGGACGTCGACGCATCTTCCCGCCGATCGCCCTTTGACGCTGGTTCAGAAACGCTTTGGTGACTACAACCAAGACGTTTGTTCCGGGATGTTGTTGTGGGTGGAGAAGACGCAGAGCGGCGACGATTGATTGAAGGAATCAGTCGGTAATTCGTTCGTTGGTTTTGCTGATGCAGTTGCGAGGGTTTTACTGTCGACGTCAGAGCCAACGGTAAGGTGTTATTCAAAAAAAAGATTGCATAAATGGCAGATGGAGACTCTGCTTAGTATCCCAAAAGCGATAGCGCAAATTAAAAGCAAGATAGATTTTATGTTCATCTGATGTTCTCAAAATTTCGGTTGCCAGCGTTGTCGCGAAAGCGGAAATCCGCTCTTTTACGTGTCTTTGAAAAAGCGTTAGGCCTGCGGCATTGCAATGGAAATAAGGCAACTTCGATTGCGGAGCCGGCTTCGAGATTTAATCAGCACGGCGGTTTTGATAATCGTGTCGATTGTGATCGTTTGAAACTTAGCTCTTGGGAGTGATCGAGGCGGGCAGTTGGTTTTTGGCCGGAAGCGATGATTTTGGTTTGCAAACAACTGTCGCTATCACGGTCGTAGTTTCTAACCGGCTTCTAATTGATAAATGGGACTCGCTGCTTGACCGTTTACGCACGTTCTGGGTTTGGTTCACGCGTTGTTTGGGTTCCTCGCTAAATTAAAGCCGGCAATGTTGTGCGGGTGCGACGTATTGCTTTTTCTATCGGTAGTAGGAAGACTCTTGTGAACTGATGTTGGCATCGTAAGAATGAACTGCCGAAACAATTCAAACGTTGGATGAACGATCATGGAAGCCACGGTTTGGTTGACATGATATTGCTTAAAAAGGTCGGAGATAACGATGGTTCAAGGTGAAGACGCGTCTAATGATTCCCGTAACTGGTCACCAAAACTTGAATCGGTGCTCGGCGACGTCACGATCGACGAATCCTCCGCCCACTCGCGAGAACTGCAACTGGCCGTCGCTTTGGCGCGGCATCTGCAACGACGAGCCAACGAACTGCAGACGCCGGCAGAACGTCGTCAGCAGTCGGAGCTGGATCGAATGATTCAAAGTCCGAGTGATAAAGTTACCATGATCCAGATGACGGATCAGGCGTTCCGGGCCAAAACTCCTAACCGCGCCGTTGATCAGTTGGTGCATATTTTGGACGTGCAGGGTATCCCGCGTTTTTTCACGCCGCTGGACCGAGCGATGTTGATGGGGTTTCAATCGTTTGGATCCTACCTACCGGGCGTTGCGGTGCCGATGGTGAAGGAGAAAATGCAACAAGAAACCGCCAACGTGGTTTTGCCTGCCGAAAAAGAACTGCTCGCCGGCCACTTGCAGGCTCGTCGTAAAGCCGGCGTGCGGATGAACGTCAACTTTTTGGGCGAAGCGTTGTTGGGCGAAGACGACGCTCAGGCTCGGCTGCAAAAGTATTTGCAAGCCATGCAAAACGACGACATCGAAGTCATGTCGGTCAAGATCTCTACGATCTACTCGCAAATTTCCTCGTTGGCGTACGACCGAACGCTGGACATCCTTTGCGATCGGCTAGAGTTGTTGTACCGAGCCAGTGCGAAGTCGACGTTCACTCGTGCTGACGGGACGGTTGTTCAAAAGTTTGTCTATCTGGACATGGAAGAGTACCGGGACATGCGGTTGACGGCCGAAGCGTTTGAGCGGACGCTCAGCCGGCCCGGGTTAGAAGGCTTGGAAGCTGGGATCGTGCTGCAAGCCTACATTCCTGATTCCTTTGCCACTCAGCAGCAGCTGGTCGAGTGGGCGCGGCGGCGAGTCGCTGATGGCGGGGCTCCGATTACGATGCGGATCGTCAAAGGCGCGAACATGGAGATGGAACGCTTTGAAGCTTCGTTGCACGGTTGGCCGCAGGCTCCGTATCAGGTGAAAGTTGATACCGATGCAAACTATCGCCGAATGGTCAGCTGGGGTTTGAAAGCCGAAAACATCGCGGCTGCTCGGCTGGGAATCGCTTCGCACAATCTGTTCGAGGTGGCTTACGGGATTGTCAAAGCAATCGACGCGGAAGCGTTGGACAAAGTTCAGTTTGAAATGCTCGAAGGGATGGCGAATCATCAACGGCGAGCGTTACAAGAACTGGTGAGCGATTTGCTGTTGTACGCGCCGGCGTGTCGTAAGGAAGACTTCATTCATGCGATCGGTTACCTTGTTCGGCGGTTGGATGAGAACACCGGGCCGAGTAACTTTCTTCGTCACGCGTTCAAGCTAAAAGTCGACACCGAAGAATGGGAGCAGCTCGAACAACAGTTCTGCGACGCTTTTGAACAACTGGATGGGCTTTCGCAATCACCGCGTCGATTTCAAGATCGTAATCAGTCGGTCGAGTCGCCGATGAAAAAAGATGCAACTTGGCAGGAGTTGGTAAACGAATCGGATACGGATTTTTCGTTGCCGCAGAATGTCGAATGGGCCGAATTGATTTTGGAAAAGTGGCAAGGTCTTCACGGTGACGCTGCGGTTGAGATTCCGTTGGTGGTCGCGGGCAAGCCAGTTGCGGGCAAGCGTAAGCAACGACAGAGCTTTGACCCTTCACGGCCGGAGTTAGTGATCGCTAACTACATCCAGGCAAACGCCGACGATGTTGAAGCGGCGGTTGCTTGTGCCAAACAAGATCCAGACCAGTGGCAAACAAAATCGCTTGCTGATCGAAGTGAGGTGTTGGGCAAGGTTGCTCAAAACATCCGTGATCGTCGAGGAGATTTGATGGGGGCGGCGATGGCGGATGGCGGGAAGACCTTGCCACAGTCGGATCCGGAGGTTAGTGAAGCGATTGACTTTGTCGAGTTTTACAGTCGCTGTTCAGGTTACTTTGAAGGCTTAGCTGGCGTTGATGTTAAGCCGCGCGGTGTGGTGGTTGTGGTGTCGCCGTGGAACTTTCCGATTGCGATTCCTTGTGGTGGGATTGCGGCTGCTTTGGCTGCGGGCAATACGGTGATTTTGAAACCGGCTTCGGATACCGTGCTAGTGGCTTACGAATTGTGCAAGTGTTTTTGGGATGCGGGCATTTCGCAGCGAACACTTCAGCTACTGCCCTGCTCTGGTGCCACTGAAGGCCAGCAGTTGGCTTGTCATCAAGACGTGGACACGGTGATTTTGACTGGCGGTACTGAGACTGCGCTGTCGATGTTGTCCAATCGCCCGGATATGCGTTTGCTGGCCGAAACCGGTGGCAAGAACGCGACGATCGTGACCGCAATGTCGGACCGTGACCAAGCGATCAAGCACGTGATTCATTCGGCGTTCGGGCACGCGGGGCAAAAGTGTTCGGCGACGTCGTTGTTGGTTTTGGAAGGTGAAGTTTATGACGACGAGAAGTTCAAGGCGACGTTGTGTGATGCGGTTCGCAGCATGAAGGTTGGGTCGGCTTGGGAGTTTCCGACGGTGATCGGGCCAATGATTCGGCAGCCTAACGGAGAACTGGCGGTCGCGTTGAAGGAGTTGGAGAAAGGTGAATCTTGGGCGGTGATGCCGAAGTGTGATCCGGCCAATCGGCAGCTGTATTCACCCGGAATCAAATGGGGTGTCGAGCCCGGTAGTTTTACTCATTGCACCGAGTTTTTTGGGCCGGTGCTGGGGGTGATGCGGGCTGATAATCTACGCCACGCGATTGAGTTGGTGAATCATAGCGGTTATGGTTTGACGTCTGGTTTGGAGAGTTTGGACGAGCGGGAGCAAGAGATTTGGAAGGACGAAATTCGTGCGGGTAACTTGTACGTCAATCGTGGTACGACGGGGGCGGTCGTGTTGCGGCAACCGTTTGGCGGAATGGGTAAGTCCGCGTTTGGGCCGGGCATTAAAGCTGGCGGCCCGAACTATGTCGCTCAGCTAATGAATTTCCAAGATAATTTTTCTCCGTCGGATATTCCAGACGGTGGCGGCGGCGAACTTTCAGACGAACAGTTGATCGGGTTGAAAACGGTGCTTGAAAGTGCCGCAGACGATTGGGCAGATGAAGCGTTGGTGGAGCGATTTGCTTTAACGGTACAGAGTTTCGCAAGACAGTACAAAGACGAGTTCGGTCGGCCACACGATCACATGAAGTTGGTGGGGCAAGACAATTTTCGGCGTTACTTGCCGGTTCGCGAATTAAGGATTCGCATTGATCAGGCTGATTCGGCGTTTGAGGTGTTGGTTCGCGTGGCGGCAGCGCGTTCGGTTGGTTGCCGAGTCACGCTCAGCTTTGCACCGTCGGTGGCGGAGGGTTCGCTGGTGTCGCGATTGTTGACGTGGCTTGATCGGGCGACTGAGTCGTGGGCGGCGGATATTGAGTTTGTGGAAGAGTCGGATCTGGAGTTGGCTGTTGCGATTGAAGACGGGCGTGCGAGGCGTCTACGGTATGCGAGTTCGGATCGAGTGCCCGAAGTGATTCGAAGGACGGCAAATTTGAGCGATTGTTATATCGCCGATGAGACGGTTTTGAGCGAGGGGCGAATCGAGTTGCTGTGGTATTTAGAAGAGCAAAGTATCAGCGATAATTATCATCGTTACGGGAATCTCGGTGACCGGATTGATGAAGTGCGTGCGCCGGTGGCTTGATTAGCGTTGGAGAAATCCCGTGAGCATGTTTTTCAAAGGGGCTTTCTTAAATTAGTCCTTTTCTGATCGCGTAAACATGGCACCCTTTTTCGATAAGGTTA
>JALZWN010000255.1 GCA_023300235.1 Mariniblastus sp. | reverse complement strand
ATTTCTACGATGTAGGAACATCTGTGTCGATCAGCATGGAGCCGTGGCTGAGTTTTGGGGCCGAGAGGTAAGCTGTTGAATTAGTTTTTTTACTTTAGGCTCGCAGTGCCGGTTTTAGTAACGCCCTTGCCCGCCTTGAAGAGGACGTGTTACAAGTCGACCGAAGGCCTGCTTCTCTTTACTTTCTCTACCTTCTCATTCTTTACCTGTTCGCCCGCGCGGGCGCATAAAAAAAACCTCGCAACGATTTCTCGTTACGAGGTTTATATAAATCCGGCGGTACCTACTTTCGCACTTGCAGTACTATCATCGGCTCAAAGCGCTTAACTACTGTGTTCGGGATGGTAACAGGTGTGACCACTTTGATATGTTCGCCGGAAAAGCTCACCGCAGCTTATTCACCTGCGATGACCTTGATCGGTGTGCTTACGCACATGACATTGGTTTGATATAGATGACAATCAAGTAACTTTATCTGGTGTCTACCAGGATCATTGTTGATGTGTGCCAACGATCGTTACTTACCCGACGCTTTGAGAAGCGTCGATTGCAGTTGTTGCGACGGATGCAAGTATCTGAAACTTGCGACAACAACTACCATCAAATGACTCATAAATCTGTGTTCTCATTCAAACGCCCAACATTAAGTTGCTTTCGGCAACTGGGTGTCAATTGACGCCCAATCACTAAGCACAACAGCCTGCTGTGCGATCTATAAAAATGAGAGATCTGGATATATGTGGTCAAGCTTTCGTCCGTTAGTATCGTTTAGCTGAATGCATTACTGCACTTACACTTACGACCTATCAACCTAGTAGTCTTCTAGGGGACTCTCGCAGTAAACTGCTACGAAACCTAATCTTGGAGAGAGCTTCACGCTTAGATGCTTTCAGCGTTTATCTGTTCCGAATATAGCTATCCAGCCATGCCACTAGCGTGACAACTGGAACACCAGAGATTCGTCCTTCCAAATCCTCTCGTACTAAAGAAGAACCTCCTCAAGTTTCGTACGCCCACGGCAGATAGGGACCGACCTGTCTCACGACGGTCTGAACCCAGCTCACGTACCACTTTCATTGGCGAACAGCCAAACCCTTGGGAGCTTCTTCACCCCCAGGATGTGATGAGCCGACATCGAGGTGCCAAACCGCATCGCCGCTATGGACGCTCGGATGCGATAAGCCTGTTATCCCCGGAGTACCTTTTATCTGATGAGCTATGGCCCTTCCATTCGGAACCACAGGATCACTAAGACCTACTTTCGTATCTGCTCGAGTGATGACTCTCGCAGTTAAGCACACTTCTACCTTTGCGCTCGACGCTTGATTGCCAACCAAGCTGAGTGTACCGTTGCACTCCTCCGTTACTCTTTGGGAGGAGACCGCCCCAGTCAAACTGCCCAACAGAAACTGTCCTCTGCCCTGATTCAAGGGTCAGAGTTAGAACTAAACAATACTCAGGGTGGTATTTCAAGGACGACTCCCCCGACACTGGCGTGCCGGGATCAAAGTCTCCCACCTATCCTACACAAAATATAACTCAGCCCAATATCTGCCTACAGTAAAGGTTCACGGGGTCTTTCCGTCTAACCGCGGGTACGTGGCATCTTCACCACGACTACAATTTCACCGGGTCGGTGGTTGAGACAGTGCTCCTCTCGTTACGCCTTTCATGCAGGTCGGAACTTACCCGACAAGGAACTTCGCTACCTTAGGACCGTCATAGTTACGGCCGCCGTTTATTGGGGCTTCGGTCGCCAGCTTCACCCGAAGGCTAACCGTCTTCCTTAACCTACCAACACCGGGCAGGCGTCAGTCTCTATACATCCACTTACGTGTTCGCAGAGACCTGTGTTTTTGATAAACAGTCGAAGGAGCCGATTTACTGTGGCCCCCAACAGCGTAAACCGTCAGGGGCACCCCTTATCGCGAACTTACGGGGCCATTTTGCAGAGTTCCTTAACCACCGTTCTCCCGAGCGCCTTAGTCTACTCGACCCGCGTACCTGTGTCAGTTTTAGTACGAACAACTTGCTTCAACGCTTAGAAGCTTTTCTTGGACAACCTTCCAACACAATCCCGCTCAAGGCAGTTGGTCGATTACCTTGCATTATGAGGGCGGATTTTCCGATCCCTCCAACTTAGTAACCTCCACGGACATTTCTAACAGTCCGCGTGCATTCTGGTTGCCGTCCCTCCATCGCTCCACAAGTTGGGGCAGGAATATTAACCTGCTATCCATCGTCTACGCCTTTCGGCCTTGACTAAGGTTTCGCCTAACCCTGGGCGGATTTACCTTCCCCAGGAAACCTTACGCTTTCGGCGAACAGGATTCTCACCTGTTTTATCGTTACTCATTCCGGCATAATCACCTGTAAGAGCCGTGACCCCTCATTACTGTGGGGCTTGTATCTCTCTTACAGCGCTCTGCTACCACTTATACTAGGTATAAATCCATGTCTTCGGTGTATTGCTTACTCCCGTTCATTATCGGCGCAAACCTGCTCGACCAGTAAGCTGTTACGCACTTTTTAAATGGTGGCTGCTTCTAAGCCAACATCCTGGCTGTCACAGCAGGTTAACCTCCTTAGTGACTTAGCAATACTTGGGGACCTTAGACGATGGTCTGGGTTGTTTCCCTTTCGACCGTGCAGCTTATCCCACACGGACTGACTGCCAGGGTAATTAACATGGTATTCGGAGTTTGGTTCAGTGAGGTACCCCGGGAAGGGCCCCCATCCAATTCAGTATCTCTACCCCCATGTCATAGTTTACCTGACGCTATCCCAAAAGATATTTCGCAGAGAACGAGCTATCTCCAGGTTTGATTAGACTTTCACTCCTCCCCACAAGTCATCCCCTCAGTTTTCAACCTAAGTGGGTTCGGTCCTCCACGCGAAATTACTCGCGCTTCAACCTGCTCATGGGTAGATCACCTGGGTTCGCGTCTGCGGCATACGACAATTGTTCGCGCTATTAACACTCGGTTTCCCTGAGGCTCCAGACCGTAAGTCCTTAACCAAGCCGCATACCACAACTCGCCGGATCATTATGCAAAAGGCACGCTGTCACTCTGAAATAAATCATAGAGCTCCAACCGCTTGTAAGTATATGGTTTCAGATACTATTTCACTCCCCTAAAAGGGGTGCTTTTCATCTTTCGCTCGCGCTACTTGTTTACTATCGGTCATTAGAGAGTATTTAGCCTTACGGGATGGTCCCCGTGGATTCAGTCCGGGTTTCACGTGACCGGACCTACTCAGGTGCTTCGGTAGAATTTTAAAGCCTTCAAATACGGGACTGTCACCCTCTATGGTCGGTCTTTCCATACCGTTCTTCTAACTCGCCAATTCATGACCCAAAGTCCTACAACCCCACCAAGGAAACCCCAGTGGTTTGGGCTGTTCCGTTTTCGCTCGCCGCTACTAACGGAATCGATTTTTCTTTCTCTTCCTCGTGTTACTTAGATGTTTCAGTTCACACGGTTCGCCGCAATGTGCCTATGTATTCAGCACACGCTTGTTCAGGAATCTTGGGATCAATACTCTTTTGTCAGTTCCCCCAAGCTTTTCGCAGACTTGCACGCCCTTCATCGCCTTCTAATGCCAAGACATCCCCCATATACCCTTAATAGCTTGACCACAAATATCCAACTCTCCCAAGGTTAACAAACAACCAAAGTCGTTCATCGCCCGAAGGTGAATCTTTTACCTGTCATTCGTTCCCGTCTAAAGGAACGAGTCGAATCTGTTCAAAAGAACAAATCCGCCAAACCACATTGATCCAGATTAACGATATCGCTTCATTTTTGTAGAACACAGTTCTCATCACGCTTCGCAGCTTGATGAGGGTTCTAAGTCTTTTGACTTGTTAGTAAGTCGGGAGACCTACTAACACGACGCTTCTTCATTAGTCTTGGTTGAATATTCGTTTTGATGTGCCGCTGTCCAACATGTCCCCGCGAAGAAACAATGCCTTAAACACGACACCCGAATACTCAGATGCCATCTATATCTACAACCAAATTGTCAAAGATCTAATGCTCAATTAAGAACATGCTCAAATTGAGAGCGATTCGTGCTGCCGGCTCAAGCCGAAGCTTGTGGCAAATCGAATCGCTGCCAACTCTGGGTGCCCAACGTTGCTTGCCAAGTAGTGGCAGTCGTCGTCAGGGTCGGAGAGTGTACTGAATGATCGGTAAGTGTCAACCGAGTCTGAATCAGTTTTTCATAGAAAGGCCAAATTTAATCGAGCAACTGTGATCGTCACTCTTGGCTTCTTTCCGAAGAGCCAACTACCTCAACGGATTAGTCCGAAGGGGTCAGCCTTGAGATGCTCAGCGGAACAAAAATGTTCTTGAGTCGAGAAGGTGAATGACTAAGTCACTCACTTGTGTGGGCGGAAGTATATGCATGTTCGGCAAACCCTCAAGGCCACTTCAGGCTGTTTTTTGAAAAAAGGGCAGGTTTTTGGTTTGACCGTTGGGTTTTGTGTGCTTGAACAAGAATTAGCTCGCCAAATTTATATGGCCGTGGGTGCTGATCGCTGAGGATCCTAGCATCCGCGTCGTCTGGATTCGCTATTTCGTCCGCGACCCGACGATCCAGTCTTTATGTTTGATCCACTGAATGAGCAGCGGGATCGTCATCGGCCAAGTGATGCAGCTGGTAAGGCCAAGCGCGATCAAGACGATATTGTATATCCATCCGCCCATGCCTCGTTTCCAAAACAACCCCACTGCGAACACGATCGCTAAGACAAATCCCATGATGCCGTAGATGACGCCCATGATCCGAAACATTTGCGGTTCAGCGGCCGGGTCTTCGGCGGCGATGTCGTCAGCAAAAGCAAACAAGCAGCCTCCGCCGATCACTAACGCGATGTACACCACCAACATCAAAATCAGGTAAACCATCTGCCAGGTCATCACGGCCGGTGGCGGGCCGTTGAACTTGGGCCGAGCCACAGTAGGCCGATTCGAGTCGTATGGCATTTCGTAAGGGTTCTCGGGTGGTCGCTGTGACATGAGTTTGCTCGTGGTGTTTTAGTGGATCTTTCCGAGTTCACTCGGGATTTTAGCAAGGGGCTGATTGTAGCATTCTGTTTTGGTTGCTTCCATTGTTAAGATTTGATTTTTGAAATGCAAAATTGGCTTGTGCGTTGCAGGCGAATGTTCACGTATCGGGACCTAAGAGGATCGCCAGTGGCTGGCTACTCCGACTGCCGATCGGTTGGCCTCCTGGGCCACTAAAACGCTAGAGGAATCTAATGTTAGGGCATGAATTTTATTTAGCTGAAGAAACAAGACTGCGAAAATAAACGACACGTTCTGGCAGGCCGACGATCAAGGTCTCCAGCATTCAAAAAGTTCAAAGAACTTAGAAAGACTTGGGTGTTTTGGGCGTCCATGAGAGCTGCTGTCGTTTGTGTATTGAGCGACTTGCCAAGCCTGAAACACAAAAGCCGGGCACGGTTGTAGAACTTGAAGCTGCCGCGAAACCTTGGCCTGCCGTTGCAAAAGGTTCGGAGTCTGCGAGCGAACCGGTAGCGGGAATTCAAAGAATTTACAAAGGCCGAGTTCTTGTAACGTGGTCACTTGTAAAATGAGCTAACATTTGCATCGATTGCCCATTCGATTGCGAAAACAAACCAACGGTCGTGCGTTCACTCGCTTCAAATAGGCTAGGTTCAGTGCTGCTATACGCGTCGTCCCTTTGCAAAAACTTTTCACAGATACATTTATGAACATGCTTTTTTTTCTGCGTCCTGTATCCCAGTTCCTTCGTTGCTCGGCTAAAAACAAAATCGCATCATGCGGGCTGTTAGCCTTGTTACTTGTCGGTGAAAGTAGCTTTGGGCAAACGGTGACGGTTCATTCAAACGTTGTCGGCACGACACCCAGCGTGATTGGGCTCAACAGCGGAAACTTCATTCCGGGTGCCAATACGATTAGTTATTGGCGCTGGGCAGGAGTCAACGGTGCACGAATCTTTACGTCGGCGCCCAACATTGAACAGGATGACGACATTCCTGGGCAAGGCGATGGCGTTAACAGTCAAGCTTCTTTCAACGCCCGTCGCCTCGCAGTTCGTGCGAACCCAACCGACCCGACGCTGATCAATTTTGCTGAATTTGAAAACGGGTACGGAAACAACGAATCGGATTTTATTAACTACGATCTTGCCTACAGTCAGTTGTCCTCCAATGGAATCAGTCCGCTGGCAATCATTAACCGCACGCAAGGACAATTCCCCTTCGCGGCAAACGGAACCGCTGCTGGTTGGGCTGATCGCTGGGAGCATTGGCAGCATTACTATGCTCAAGCCTACTACCTAGGAAGCAATTACGATGTGCAGCGGTTCAGTATGTACAACGAGCCAGACCAAGGAAGCCAGGACGTCACTCAAGCGGATTACCTGAACCGTTTGCAACTCGCCTCCGATGCGATCCAAGGCGCGTTGCAAGATGTTAATCGAGACTTCGGGAAGAGCCTTGTGCCCAACATCGTCGCTCCGATCACCGCTGGAGGCGCCAACGAGTATTTCAGGCGACTGGATAATTCGGACACGCGTGATGACAACCAAGGTTGGGGCGAATTGGTTATCAATAATTTGAATACGAATTTCCTTGGCCAGCCCGATCCAAACTTTCAGCTGATTCACACTTACGGTTACCAACAGTACAACAACGACGGGCGTCGGTTTGCCGACGATCTCAAGTTTATTCAGGACCAAACGCTCAACGACATCGTAACCAATGGTCTCAATGGCGAAGTTAAATTTGGGCTGACCGAATTCAATGTTCACAGCAATGGTGTTTTTGAGGATCGCTCTGATGATTTGAACACGCCCTCACGTTATGCTCGTCTTGGAGGGATTTTTACTGGCTTGGTCAACCAGCAGGCGGACGAGTTGTATGTTTTCAAATTTGACTCTAACGCGGAAGACGATTTCCTGCAAAAGAATGCCGTCTTCACCAATGCTCGCTTTGACGCTCCTTACAACGTTGGCGGCGCGACGTCGGCGGCAGGTGTCTTGAAGCTGCTCACAAAAGGCTTTGTCGGCTCTCAATCGCTTTTGCAGGAACCTACCCACACCAGCAACACCCTAGACGTTGCGGCAAGCTACAACCCATCCGAAGGTCGATACTACATTTTGTCAGCCAGCGAAAGAACAACCGATCGCACGCCGACTTTTGACTTGTCGTCGCTAGATATCGAAACCGGTGCAATCGTTCAAATTGAAGAAGTTTCCGATGGAAATATTGCCGAGGTAACCCATCGCATTCCACTTCCATCCAACGGGCGAATCTCTTTCGAACAGACGCGGGAAAGCGTGGTGCTGATTTCTGTTTCAGAAGGCACCCACCGACCGCTAGAGATCGCTCCAACCGACGATGCGACCGTACGATCGAGCAACAACAGTAGTAGTAACTTTGGCGGCAGCAACAACATCTTTGTACGCAATGTCGTCAGTGCGACTGGCGACGCTGGCGGTCGCTCGGTGGGGTTGTTGCAGTTCGATGTTTCCGCGATTGGTAACGATCTGGTCGGCCGAGCGGTGATTGAGGTCAACGGCGAGGTCAACGAAGGCAATGCGGAGTTTGTAACGACTCATGTCTATGGAATTTCTGGTGACGACTGGGATCAAGGCAGTGTTACGTGGAATGACGTCAACAACTTACTTGCCCCGGCCCAGCAAGGCACGGAAGCTTTGATTGCGGACAACTTTGTAACGGGTATCTCGAGCACCGCAGAGTTTCTGGGACATTTGACGTTTAGCCAAGATTATGCCCCGGCTGCTTTGGATGTGACCGATTACCTAAGAGAGAATTTGAGTAGTGATCTTCGATTGCTAGTTGTCAGAGAGGTTCGTTTTGATGGTGAGGCGGCTGACCGATCTGACGGGGCAGTTCGTTTTGATTCGCTCGACGATGTCGACGGCTTGGGGCCTCGGCTTTTACTTGAACTGGCCGATGGCCCAGATCCGATTCTGCTGGGAGACGTCAACCAAGACGGCGCTGTTAACTTTTTAGATATCTCGCCATTTATTTTGGTTTTATCCAGTGGTGGGTTTCAAGCCGAAGCGGATTGTAATGGAGACGGGGTCGTTGACTTTTTGGACATCTCACCGTTCATCGGTATTTTGAGCAACCAGTAGGCGATGTAGGGTGACTGCGTTGGTTGCGGGCGGGGAAGCTGTGGTTTTTTCTTGCTCGACTTTGGCTGGCACCCTCCCTAGCATTTGGGCAGGCTATCTAAATGCTGTCAGCTCATAACCGCCCATAACCGTCGACTAAATTACCGGAAGAACCTTGGAAATTGTGTTGGTGGCGGCCTGTCCCGTTGCGATGCTAAAACCCCAGCAGAATCTTTCTGGTAGAATGCCCCCGCGACCAATACGACAATCCTCCCCCCCGCCCGCTCATTTGAATGAAGCAAACTGAACCTCTGCCCGATCCGCCTTTCTTGCAAGCCGTTTATCTGCGCGAAGATTTTGACTTAAAACGATCGGGTTCAGCTTTCCAGAAAGAAGACGTCGCCGAAGGATTCGAAGAGGAAGCAGCGGCAGTCGAGGACGAGGCAGGTTTTGGGTCGACTTCGATGATGGACGATGACGAGTTCCTGCAATCGCTCATGTCGCCGGAGCCAAGTTTTGAAGACAGCTCAAGCGATGAATCGCCAGTTGAGTCCCAAGCCGATGCAGAACTTTTTGGTGCCGACTCCAACCTAGAATCAGACGACGTGCCACGAGGCGAGCGGTTTCCGTTTTCGATTCCTTGGGTTTCAAGTGATTTTAGCTTGAGCTTTCCCAATGCGGTGACGTTCTTTGTCGGTGAGAACGGTAGCGGGAAATCCACGTTAATCGAAGCCATCGCGGTGCAATGTGGTTATCCGATCAGCGGAGGTGGCGCCAGCGATGCCACGTCCTTGTTCGGACCAGAAAAAAACAGCGAACTGGCGCAAGCGATGTTTCCGCATTTTAAAAAGCGTCATCGAGACGGGTATTTTTTTCGAGCCGAATTCTACGCCCACTTTGCGTCGTTGTTGGAGCAACGCGCGGTCGATCCAGAATTTGATGGCGATCCGTACATGCGTTACGGAGGCAAGTCGCTTCACCAGCGGTCTCACGGCGAGTCGTTCTTAGCATTGCTGCAGAACCGGCTAAATACTGGCATGTTTCTGTTGGACGAACCCGAATCAGCTTTGTCACCGCAACGACAATTGACGCTGTTAGCGATGATCGCAGATCGTGTCGCCAAGGGGAAAAGCCAATTCATTATCGCGACACATTCACCCATTCTGTTGACTTATCCGGGCGCGACCATCATTAGTTTTGATGGAGATGAATTGAAACCGGTAACGATCGAACAGACCGAACACTACCAATTAACCAAAGGCATCCTCGAGCACCCAGACAAGTACTGGAGTCATTTGCTCAAGGACGCTGGCAAGCGTTCCTAAAATGTGGCGATGGGCTTCCAGCCTGTCGAGCGCTGATGACACACTGGAAACTCTGTCGCTATGTCTGCCACTAAAACGACCGGACTTTACAACGCGTCAGCAAACGCGTTCATGTCC
>JALZWN010000254.1 GCA_023300235.1 Mariniblastus sp. | reverse complement strand
TTTTTCGCTCGCAGTACCGATCGTTCCAGTCACCACAAAAGCAGCCGGTTCCTCAGATCCCTCGCGCCGTTTCAACAGCCCCTCTTTCGCGTACGCAATAACTCGATCGGCGTACCTGCGGCTTGTTTTGCGAACGCGGATGGCTCCTGGGACAGCTTTCAACATTTTCAGCATTTCCAACTGCCGCTTCCGCGCCCTCTTCTCTTGAGGAGTCGGATTTGGCTTGGCCCGAGGACTCGACGGTTTCCGGTACGGCAAACCGAACGCCCGAGTGTGAAAGGTCTTTTCGCTGCCATTGGGTTTGCGGACCTTCAACTCGATCGGCCATTGCTCGGGCAACGTACAAATTAAGTTAGTGAATTGATTAGCGGTTTTGATCGGCACGCCTTCAAATTCGATCAACTCGTCGCCCAACTCCAAACCCGCTTCGGAAATCGGAGCCAATGCGTCGCGTCGCGAACAAAGCACTTTGCCGTTGCGATCTTCAAACTGCAAATCCAACGTCGCATGCTCGGTCAGCTTCGTCGCCAGCAAATCCGGAATGAAGTTTTTGATTTGGTTGGCGGAAATCGCATACCCCAGCCCCACGTTGACCCGGCCGCGTTCTTTAAAACTCCCTCGGCCGTTGATCCCGATCACTCGACCGTCCAAATTGAACAACGGCCCGCCCGAGTTCCCCGGATTGATCGACGAATCGACTTGGATGCAGTTACCGTAAACCAACTGGTTATTGCCAGCTCCCGGTTGGTAACGCTTCACCCCGCTGACAATCCCCAGCGTGACCGTCGGGGCTTGGTCTTCCGTTAGAATGAACGGGTTCCCCATCGCCAACGCCCAATCGCCGACGCGGACTTCGTCAGAATCTCCCAGCGGGGTAAACGGAAAATCTTTGCCTTTGTTTCCTTTGTCTTGTTTCATTTGAATGATCGCGACATCACCACCGGGATCGGTTCCGATCAAATCCCAACGGTAGAGCTTCCCATCTGCCAACCCACCCCAGCCTGAAACGCCCGACCCCATGATCACGTGGTGATTCGTCAACGCGATGCCGCTGGGGTCGATGATCACCCCCGACCCACCGCCTTGGCGGTCGTCGTCGTAGATCGCGACGACGCTACCGATGACTTGTTCGATCGCAGCGATTCGGTTTTCTTCGAGCTGTTTGATCGCGGCCAGCTGTGACGGCGATAACCCTTCGGATTCTTGCTGCTGCAATGGAGCAAACGCAAAACCGCTCGCCCCCGTCATGCCACCCCAAGCCACAACGAACAGCATCAGAAATGTGAATAATCGCGATCGGTTCATCGAAGCCCTCTGCTTGTGTTTTCAACGTTTAACAAACTTGCATCCCTCGCGGCGTCCACGCTCACCTGCAACACCCTCGCGACATGGTACACCTTCGTTGCAAGGCTCTACTGGTAACCAAGTGATTGCCCGCCCGCGTCAGAAAGCCCGCCCGGCTTCATTTCGAATCTTTTGTATTGACCAGCTTAACATCGCCCCACACCACATGGTCCGCCAAATCAAACTCGCGGCCCGGCAACACCACCAACGACACCCGGCCAGCACTCGCCACGTCCAAATCTAACTCCAGCGGATCGCTGTTGCCTGTAACCCGCTGACTGAAAACCTCGACACCATCGGTCTTCACGACCACTCGGCAATCGCCGCGTCCTTGGGTTGCCAAATCAATGCCCACGGTCGCCACCAGCCGATTAAATTTTTTATCGTTTACATACGTCAGCTCGCTGGTCGCCTGAGCACCGATGCCGTTGCCGAAGGTGATCGGTCTATCATCCGCTCCGCGAATTTGCAGCTCTCCGCCGGTTACACTTTGATCGCGTTGAAACGATCGAGGCTCAACAAAGTCCGTTGTCTCATTGACCGCCACAGGTTCGACTTTCGACAAAAACAAAACACGATCGGATTTGATCTGCACCTCAGCCAACTGCCGGGCATGAAACTCAAGCGTCGTGTCTTTAGCGATCGCCAGCGTAACGATCGAATCATCGCTCCAGCTTCGAATCGCACCGAAGAACCTCGCCCCATCAGTGGTTGCCACACTTCCCACGACGCCAGCAGGTTCTTTATAGCCAACGTTAGCCAACACGATCGCGTTCACTTTCGCGATCCCGATCGAACGAACCTTGCCTTTGTAGTCGATCCTAACGGCATCGCTGGACACGCCTTCGATCACACCAGAGACCGTTTGAGCCGCGCCGTCGACATTCACAATGACTCGATCGATATCAGCCGACGGTTTTGCGATCGCTTGCTGGACGGTTTTTGAATCTCGCCAAACAATCGCTCGAACGGTTTGCAGCGGCAATTCAAATTTACCCGCCCCGCCCGCCAACGAAACTTTATCGCCTTCAATCCTAACGTTCTCTGCCCCGACCCGCGCCATCCCCCAAGCCGTATCGCCCACCAAGAACACCTGCATGCGTGACACCACAGGTTTGACGACGCGGTTGGTTTGGATGGACAGAATGGAATCGAGATTCACATCATCCCCGATCCCGATACCGGTGACGTGTCCCGTTTCGTCAATCCGCTGGACCACGCCTTCTACCTGCTGGCCGTCCACGGTTTGCAGAAATAATTGCTGAGCAAAAACGGATCCAAAATCGGGGCATAACGCAAGCGTCAAAAACTGAATCGATGCGAAGGCGACGATGCCGCTTAAGGTGTGCTTGGTTGGAGTCATCAGATTCAAAATTAAAACTTCCGCTACGGTCAATTTGTCACAACCAACTATCCTAGCCGATCTTGCGGGCCTCTTGTTGCCTTTGACTGCTGGTTTTCAAAAAACAGCAGTTTATAAACGGTGCTTAAACGGTGCTGGGCAAAAGAGATTTACCGCGAATGGACCCCCAAGAACGTAAATCTCAGCACCTAGCCAGTCGCGTTTATTTGCGTGCATTTGCGGTTTGAAATTTTCCCCATACGACTGGCGTGGCTCAATCCATCCCTGGGAATGGCTTACAAACCTCGGCGCAAAATGCCCTAACACATCAGCCAACCGGAACACACAGCTTCAAAAACTGATTTACACTGACAAACCGTGTTTGGCCGGTGAAACAAAAGACCGCTTAAGTTACAATCAGCGGGGTGAATCTGAAACGACGTACCTGGCCACCCAACCTGCACGCAAAGCAATTTTGATGACGACAAACAACGCCAAACCAGTGGACCTTGAAATCAAAGACGCCAAAGTGATTTTTTCGACGGTCTGGAAAAGCTTGGAAGACGAACTCGGCCACAAAAACCTGCGCTTCCCCAAAGAACTCATCTTGCTCGGCGGCGCCCCCGGATCCGGCAAAGGCACGCACACTCGATTCATCACTCAAACGCGAGGATTGACCTGCCCGCCTGTGGTCATCAGCAACTTACTGACATCGCCCGAAGCCCAAAAAATCAAAGACCAAGGGCTAATGGTTGGCGACACCGAAGTCATGGGCTTGCTGCTGCGAGAGTTGCTCCTGCCCGAATACCGCGACGGTGTGATCTTGGACGGCTTCCCGCGGACGAACGTTCAAGTCGAATGCTTGAAGCTGTTGGTCGACAAAATCGAACAACTGCACCAAGAGTTTGCCGGCACCGATCTCGCGATCCACTTCCGCCGCCCAATCATTCACGCGATGGTGCTGTTCGCCAGCGAGCAAACCAGTGTCGAACGACAACTCATACGCGGACAACAGATCGAACGCCACAACGCGGAAGTCAAAGAAACCGGCGTCGGCGAATCGGAAGAACTTCGATCGACCGACCTAAATCCCGAAAAAGCCAAAAGCCGCTACCACGTGTTCAAAGAACTGACCTGGAACGCGTTGCAATCGCTGCAAGAAATTTACCACTATCACTTCATCAACGCCGAAGGCCCAATCAAGGAAGTCGAATCGAACATCCTGAAAGAGCTTCAATACCAAAGCTCGCTGGAACTCGACCCCGCAACCTTCGATCGCTTGCGAGCCATCCCGCTGGCCGAAGAAATCACCGTTCATGCTCGTCAAGAATTGATTAAACGGCTCGACAGCTACGAACTAACTCAGACGGATTTGTTGATCCAAGTCACCGACTTGATTCAAAACGACTTCATGCCGATCATCGTGTCGCACGCGTTTTCGGGGCGAGCCAGTATTTCGACCGAAGCAGAAATCATGGCCAATCCGTTGGCGTTGGAGATGTTGATCGACGTGTTCAGCGAACGTGGCTTCCATGCGGTCGTCGACAAACGTCGGGAACTGGTTCCAGAATCGGTTGATTTGAGCACCGGCAAGATCACGTGCGGCGAGCGAGTTTTCTACCGCATCACGGTTTACTTTGAAGGATCGTCCATCCGACGCGGTTAAAGTTCTATGCCAAAAACCGATCAACACTACATGTCGCTCGCCATCCAAGCCGCCAACAACGGACAAGGGGTCGTCGAGCCTAACCCGATGGTGGGCTGCGCGATCGTGTCGGACGACGAAGTTATCGGAATCGGCTGGCACGAAAAGTTTGGCGGGCCACATGCAGAAATCAATGCAGTCGCTTCGGTCAACGCTGAAAACAAACACAAAATCGCCGGCGCCACAGCCTATGTTTCGCTGGAACCTTGTTCGCATCAAGGAAAAACTGGCCCCTGCTGCGACGCGTTGATCGAAGCCAAAATCGCTCGTGTCGTCATCGCAGTAACCGACCCTAACCCGATCGTATCCGGGCAAGGCATCGCGCGAATGCAAGCCGCCGGCATCGAAGTCGTCACCGACGTCCTGACCACCGAAGCCGAACAAGTGCTCGCCCCGTATCTAAAGCGGACGCGAACTGGACTCCCATGGGTGATTGCCAAGTGGGCGATGACGATCGACGGACGCATCGCCACCGCCAGCGGCGACAGCCAATGGATCTCCAACGAAAAATCTCGCAAACGAGTTCACGACCTGCGACGACGAGTCGACGCGGTGATGGTCGGGATCGGCACAGCCCTGGCCGACGACCCAATGCTAAACCCGCGTCCGGCAGGTAGCCGAACCGTAACTCGCGTCGTGGTTGATTCCGCAGTTCGGATTCCGCTGGACTCCAAGCTAGTAAAAACCGCCAAAGAGTTCCCAACTTTGATCGCAGTCGATGGCGAACAAGCCAAAACGCAAACGGACAAAATCGCGGCACTGAAGGCCAACGGCTGCCAGATTTGGCAGAGCGACGTCGGGCAAAAACCTGGCGAGCGATTGACGGGGTTGCTCAAGTACCTCGCCGACAAAAGCGGCGTGACCAACCTGATGGTCGAAGGCGGCGGACAAATTCTCGGCTCGCTGAACGACCTAAAACAGATCGACGAAATCCATCTGTTCACCGGAGCAATTTTACTCGGAGGGCAATCGGCAATCTCTCCCGTCGCCGGAACTGGCCCGAGTGTGATGAACGCCGCAACTGATTTAAAACTGCAACAAGTCGAACGCATCGACAACGACGTCTACTCGATCTACCGACGAGTATAACCAACGTGAGCATCACCAACGCGAATCGGTCAACCGACCGATTACAACAGGAACTTCCAACCGCTGACCCAGTTGTGTTCGCCGTATCGTTTCACCCACAAGCAAAGACTTTCCATTTGGCTTGATTCGCCGGTGAGTCGCTTGATTTCCAATCCGGCGACTTGGCCCGGCTTGGTTTCCACTTTGCTGACCAAGCTGATTCCTTCATGTGAAAGGTTTCGAGTGAAACCAGACGCGCGTGAATTTTGGTCCGGCAAGTAGATGCTGACAGGAACCGCAGCTTGCAAACGACCTTTGCCACGCTGCTCCGGTTCGATCAACTGATTTTCCTTGAGCAATCGGCCGACCGGAATGGACTGGCTCAAACGCCAACCCGAAACCCAATAGGCGTTGCCGAACTTAGAACTCCAACAACACGTAGCCAAACTACTTTCCTCGGAAACCTGACCGAACAGATTAATCTGAGCTTCGGTGTCCTGGCGAAAAGGCTGAGGCGTAATCAGGCAGACGCCGTTAGTCGAGGCGTCTCTTGTGAACCCACTGACCGTCAAGTCAAAATCCGCTAGGAAAATCTGAGCCGGCACGAACAACAACTCGCGATAGTCCCCTCTTTTTTCAGCAGTGAACTGCTGTTCATCGTCCAGGATTTTTGTCAGAACGCCAGCTGCTTGCTGGTCATCGTTTTGTATTGTCTTATTCATCGTCATCGCACGCCGACGTAAGGTGTTTAAGGAAGCAAGCCTCGGACGGACAACACCTTTTTGTGCTGCATCCGCTCCCAAGCGGGTTAACGCTTGAAATAATCTCTGACTGCATATGTCTCACTGGTTCCACTCCAATGCCACGAAACTGTAGGTCAGAAAAACCACCCGAAATGAGGGATAACGAGAACACTGGCCTTTATTCAGCGAACCCAGCCCCCCAAGGTTGCCCAGTGCGGGTAATAACGGTCAAACTGCCTCGGCCCACCCTGCTTGGGCCCCTTACCCTGCTTGGGCTCCTTAAATACGGTCCAGCAGGATTTATTGTGGCTCGGGCAGGCAGTCGAAGCGGTATCCGAAGCGGTATTCGAAGCATCATTCGAAGCCGCATATCATGTGGCGGGCGCCATGCTTCACGGCTTAGAGGGCAAGGCGGCCTTTCTTAGTGCTTTAGTGCTTTAGTGCTGGCATGCTTACGCGTCCGATGTGCTCTTGGAAAAGTCCCGTGACCATGTTTTTAAAAGAGACTTTCTCAAATTAGCCCTTTTCTGATCGCGTAAACAGGGCCTCGCCATTCGGTAAAGTTAAACGGGAAACGAATGTTTGCGTATCAAAAATGCTTGCTTACTAAATCACCCACAATAAACCTGGCTGGACCTTAAAATACTTGGCCACGTGCTAGATCTAGCAAAACCAGCACGCCCCTCCAAAGCTTGACGCAAAGCTCAATCCGTTTGAAAACTCGGACAAAAGCGACGAAAGCCGTTGATACGTCGGCCCACGAGATCACCCAGATTCAAAAACTCATTCGCCCTGCGTTGAAACCAAGCGTTAAAGACAGCCGAACGATTATTCGTTACAATTCGCTAGAAGGCGACCTCACCGAGGCTATGAATTTTTGAACCGTTTGAGCGACAACCCAAACCGCGGAACTATGGCCAATCGGCTCAGTTCAATATTCCAATGCGTTCGATAAATTCACAACCTCACCCCGTCGCCACCCCCACGCCAGCCAACCTTTCAGGCACGACTCCTTAACACTGCCATCATGAACATCAAATCCCAATCCCCTCGCAGTAACATCAACTGGAAAAAAATCGCAATCGTCGCCGTCATGCTTGGCATTGCGGGATTCCAGTACATTCAGAAGCAACGAAACAACAACGATCAAGACGCAGGTCGAAACGGTGGCACTGCTCAAATCGACCAACTGCCAGGCGACTTTGATCTGGACGGCCAGCTCGACAAAAGCGGTCAGTCGGGCCAAGGCTTTAAAGCTTCGGACACTCAGCAATCGACTTCGAACAAGCCTTACCTCAGCGACGGGGAACGAGGCAAAAAACTGTCGCCCGGTGGCCTGGTCTACAACTCGTCTCGCCGCGAACATCGCACCGAGCACGTTTTACGGCACGCCAGCGACATGCCAAGCCGCCCCGGCAATCACGGTGTGTTTGACGCTAACGGCGATGACGTTTTTCGTTTGATCGATGAAGCTTACAAAATGATCCAAAGCAACAGCCGACAAGTGTCCAAAGACCAACCTCGTGCTGGCGAAGAGTACAAAACCGCTTACACGATCGACATGAAACGCCGCATTGGATACCGAGGTGGCAAGAGCGGCAACCGAGATGGCAAGCCCGCTGTCACCAAAATCAAACTGGTCATCGCCAACGGCAATCAAGTCATCACTGCGTATCCGCTTTAAGGCCAGCCTGCCTAACGCGCACGAACAGCAGCAACCACCTTCGCCACATCTGAAAGCCACACAGCTTAAGCAAACAAGTCCGCGTGGTTCGGGTTCGCCACAATATGCTCGGCCGTGCGAATCGCAAGCGCCCCGATCGTCATGTACGGGTTCACGCCCAACGCCGTCGGTATCACCGAACCGTCAGACACATACAACCCCTGATGCACGGCCGCACCACCGGTCCGTTGATCGACGTAGCCGCCGCCAAGACCGTTGTACACTTGCCCCAAATGATTAACCGCTCCGTAACCGGGGTGATCCGACATCCCGCAAGCCCCCAGCGGATGAACAGTAACCAGATTGTCTCCGAACGCCTTAAGCCTTTTGTAACTACCGCCATGAGCCTGCGCCAGCCGCTCGAATTCGCGGAACACCATCTTGCGGTATTCGCCTTCCTTATGCCCTGGCCAACTGATCTGCCAACGACCGTTCTTTTTGACCAACTTGCCAACCGCGTCGTCGTGCCCCATGCCCAACATCGCCATCGAATTGTTCATATCTAAATCGCCCAGCAACGCCGTAAACAGGTTCGAAACACCACTCGGGATTGCCGAGTCTTGAATCAACAACCGTTTCCGCAGCTCGAG
>JALZWN010000253.1 GCA_023300235.1 Mariniblastus sp. | reverse complement strand
CTCGGGTACCGAGCCTGGTGGTGGTTCAATCAAAACTTCAGAAGCTAAGCTGTCCTAACTAAGCTGTTCTAACTAAGCTGTTCTAACTAAGCTCTCCTAACCGGGCAACGAAGCAATGCCCAACGCAGCAAAAAAGAACTTCAGCAACCACCCAATAGTCATGGACGCTGCGCTGCCGAAAATCCGTGTGCATTCGTGTCCATTCGTGGTTAAATCCCTCCAAGCCCCAACCACATTCAAAAACGCGTGAACCTTATTCCCTGGTTCGCCTCAAAACAAAAACATATTCTTTTGCTGGCTGCAGCGGCCTTTGGTTTCCCAGTTCAGCATCAACCGAGCCGGTTTTAGCCACGGATCTTATCGATTCCAGCGGCCCCTCGAAGATTCAATCTTGGGCCAGACAGCTCGGCAAACTGCCATTTGGCACTTCTTTTATCAATAAACGCGGGCACTTTCGCCTCTTTCGGCTCTTTTAGAGCCTGCGCATTCCGCCGGCCCTAATCCGACCGTACACTATTAGTATGAAAACAAATTTGAATATCGAAAAACGAATCTTGGACCTCGTCCAACAAAAAAACTACCAACCTCTCAAACCTAAAGCGATCGCGAAGAAACTCAAGCTCGCCGACGAAGAACGCGAAGTCAAACGCTGTATCAAGCGACTCGTCCATCAAGGCTATCTCAAATTCGGGGCCAAACACATGGTCCTCAAAGCGCCAATGGACTCCAAGGGGAAACCCAAGAATCGCAAAGCTGAATCCACCGGTAAAAAAACAAAATCCAATGAACTCGTCGGCCGCTTCCGCAAAGCCGCTGCTGGTTTTGGATTCGTCACCCCCGAAGACTCCACGGCCACCGACCGTAGCGAAGACATTTTCATTCCTCAAACGAAAACGCTCGACGCCGCCGACATGGACACCGTTCGGATCCACGTATCCAAAGGCAACTCTGGCCGAACCGCTGGTCGAGTCGTCGAAGTTGTCGCCAGATACACGAACCGCTTCGTTGGAAGCTACAAAGAATCAAACGGTCTTGGCATCGTGATTGTCGATGGCAACCGATTCGAATCCGGCGTGCTGGTCGGAGACGCCAGTGCGAAGAATGGCCGAGTCGGTGACAAGGTGGTCATCGAGATGGTTAACTTCCCGTCCGAACGCGAACCGGGCGAAGCCGTGATCGTTAAGGTCCTGGGCGATCGAGGTGAACCTGGAATCGACACGCAGAGTATTATCTATCAATACGGTTTGCCGCAAGAGTTCCCCGAAAACGTTCTGGAAGACGCTCGCAAACAAGCCGCCGCCTTTGATGAAGACGACATCGGCGACCGTACTGACTTCACCGACACGACCGTCATCACCATCGATCCGAAAACCGCTCGTGACTTTGACGACGCGATCTCTTTGGAAAAACTAGACAACGGCCACTGGGAACTTGGCGTCCACATCGCTGACGTTTCTCACTTTGTTCCTTATCGCAGCGACTTGGACGACGAAGCCTACGCTCGTGCGACCAGCATTTACCTGCCGGACCAAGTGATCCCCATGCTGCCGGAGATCATCTCCAACAACCTCGCCAGTTTGCAGCCTCATCGCGTTCGTTATTGCATGACGGCATTGATCGAGTTTACCGAAGCTGGCGTGCCGGTGCATACCGAACTTCATCGGGGAGCCATCAAGTCCGCTCATCGTTTCACTTATGAAGACGTCGATGAGTACTTAGAAGACGACCGACCTTGGAAAAAGGAACTGACGCCACCGGTGTTTGAACTGGTCCGGAACATGCATACGCTGGCGATGACGATGCGAAAACGCCGAATGAACGGCGGGTCGATCAACTTGGTGCTACCTGAAGTCAAAATCGATCTGGACGAAGACGGCAAAGTCGCCGGTGCTCATACGGTCGACAACACCGAGAGCCATCAGGTGATCGAAGAGTTCATGCTGGCGGCCAACGAGGCGGTTGCTCAGCACATGTTCGATCTGAAACTGCCTTACATGCGCCGGATTCATGCTCATCCGACCGAGAAGAAACTGCAGATGCTCACCGAGTTCGTGCAGGCGTTGGGCGTTGAATGCGATTCGTTGCAGGACCGTTTCGAGATGAAGCGAGTTGTCGAAGAATCCGAAGGCATGCCAGAGGCTCACGCGATTCACTTTGCCGTGCTTCGCAGTATGCAAAAAGCCGTTTACGGCCCCGACGAGATCGGCCACTTCGCGCTCAATAGCGAGAACTACTGCCACTTCACGTCGCCGATCCGGCGTTACCCGGATTTGATCATTCACCGGATGGTCGGGGCGTTGATCGATGGCAAAAAACCGGACACTAACGTCGACCGATTGGCGATGCTGGGGAAGCATTGCAGCGAGCTGGAAAAACGAGCTTCGGATGCAGAGCGTGATTTGACTAAGCTGAAGTTATTGAACTTCTTGGCTGACCGCGTTGGCAAGAAGATGGACGGCATCATCACGGGCGTCGAAGCGTTTGGCGTGTTTGTTCAAGGAGTCGAGATCCCGGCCGAGGGCTTGATTCCTCTGGATAGTTTGCCATCGGATTCATACCGCTACGATCGCAACACGCGGACTTTGTCCGGGCACAAAGCTCACAACCAGTTTCGCCTGGGCGATCGAGTATCAGTCAAAGTGGCGTTCATCGATCCTGACCAACGGATTCTAGAATTCGAATTAAATTCTAGACGCCCCGCGACGCCGGGAAAAAAAGAACGCCCCAACCAAAACTCTCGCCCAAAAAACAGGTCGGACAGTAGATCGGGTAGCAAATCGAGCAGCAGATCAGAGAAGTCATCCAACCAACGTTCGGGGGACTCTGGGCCTAAGACGAAGTCGAACGAGAAATTCAAGTCGAAGCCGAAATCAAAAACGAAGTCTAAATCAGACTCCAATTCGAACGGCAAGAATTCGTCTAGGTCGAACGGCAAGAAAAAGAGATAGGTTCTTCGAGAATTTAGTGGCTGAGTTTAACGACGAGCCGGAAGGCGGAGGCGGCAGCGCCGACCCAAACCGCACCGTCTTCTAAGATTTCAACCGCTCTTAATTAGAACCGCTGGTGGCCAACACCGCTGGGCTTCCTCAAGCCTCACGTTCCATTGTAAGAATTCAGTGTTCGTCTGCGGCGTGAGGGTTTGCTGATTTAACGATCCCGTTAGCAAGGCACCGAATGTCGCCCTTTAATTTTCGCCCTTTAATTTTCGCTAAAGCCAACTCGAGTCGGTTGCTCCGCTCCCAGCGGATTGGCCAAGTAATCGCGTTGGCACTCCAAACACAAATCGTGCTCCTGGCGTTGGTAAGCAAATCGTTTAACTTCTTCACGTTCCTCTTCGTTCAATTCGTCCAGCACCTCGTGCAGCACTTCCATCTCTTCCGGCAAAACCTCGTCGTCCGGCTGGTTTTCGACCGCAACCTGGATCTCTATCGAGACCGTGAATCGGAGCTCGTCTTTAGTAATGGCCCTGTGGCACCGATCACATGAAAAGTGAATCATGATTCCTCCTGTGAAAACTCGTTCGACCTTGATTTGTCAGATCTATCGTAAGCCCTGTCCCAGTGAAAGCAAACAATTTCAAGAATAAAAGTTTTGACATCGAACCTTCGCCTTGCAAGAATTTTCGATATTCGTTTAACATCGCAGGAACGCGATTTCGCGTATGCCCCCCCCCGAATCAGCCACGTGCCTGCCATGTCTACTCCTCACTCGTCGTTTCCTCCTGAAAATCAAGCCAACCAGGGGGCTCCATCGCCCGACCAACAAGCCGCTGCCGATAAAACAACGACCGTCGACCTGCCTATTGGGACAGCCTCACCTCGCCAGCAAAAAGTCGAACACTTAACACCTGAAATCGATGCTCGGAATGCCAAGCACACCGATAGCGCCGCGGTACACAAATTAATCACGAGTCGCATCGCACCGCTAATCGAACGAGAAACCGTTCACCGGCTTCTGAGTGAACGACTCGCCCAGACCGTCGATCGGAAAACGGTTCACAAAATCGTTAGCGACCGCATGCCTCAGCTGCCGGCGACTTCGCAACGACCGGCGTCGTGGGAAGATGACATTTCCGCCAACACGCTTGATGAAGAGCCGTTCGAAACACTTAGCAGCCCCAGTGCCCGCGACGTTAATTTGTTTGTCGAAGCAGCCGCAGGACACGGCGACCGTGAAGCACTCGCCACCGTCGATATCGCTCAGCTGGTCGCCAAAGACAACATTCCAATTCCAACGCCGCCGGATCGCGAAAGATACTTTCCAGGCCACGACGAGAAATATTGGCTGTTTGGATTAGCGGATTATTTAAAAGTGATGCAAGCGACGGCCAAACACAAGTTGTACCCCAATTCGGTGCTCGACTTTGGCTGTGCCAGCGGCCGAGTGCTTAGACACTTCGCGGCTCAGACGGACATCAAATACATTTGGGGCAGCGACATCAACCGCCGCCACATCCGCTGGCTCTACGAACACATGCCAATGAACGTTCGTCCGATTTTCAACCACTGCATCCCCAGCTTGCCGATCGCTGATGCTTCGATTGATTTGGTGACTGCTTTTTCCGTGTTCACTCATATCGATACGTTTGAGATTCATTGGCTGGCCGAACTGAACCGAATCCTTTCGCCCGACGGGATCTGTTATTTGACGGTTCACAACGAAGACACGTGGGAGTCGTTGGCCGAAGATGAAAACAACCCTGACAACCGGTTGCTAAATTCGCTGATCAAAATCGATCCTAAAGTCGCCGATCAATTGAAGGGCCCGATGCCGGGGGACCGATTGGTCTATCGCTTCGCCGACCAAGGGCCTTATCGGGCGCAGGTGTTTCTGTCGAACAACCATTTGGAAAAAGTCTGGGGGCGGTTCTTTTCGATCGAAGAAATTATCCCTCGCCACCACCAACGGCAAACCGTCGTGGTGCTGAAGAAACGCAGGTAGGCAAGTGCGGGTCAGTGGTACTGCCGGGTCTGGCAATCAACACTGTTCCATATACAGTGTCGGAAGCCGAGATTTAACTGAGCGTTACTGTTTTCAATAAACCTTTGTTGGCAATCAAATGGCAAAACTCACCACATTCATTTTGGCCGCAATCGTGATCGGTGCTGTCGCTTGGATTTCCTTTCTTGCGTTGACTCTCCTTTCGAATACGACTGAAGGCGGTGGCGGCGATTATGATGACCCGACTGTCGAACAGGGGTTTGCCATGATGTTTGACCAAAAATGCCTGGTTCGATTGCTAACGCTGAGTGTCATGGAGCCATTTGGATGGACCATCATTTAGCAATTCGTTTTCAAGTTGATGCTGACGAACTAGAAAACTTGACCGCTGACTATGAACCAATCGAATGGGAGGAAATTAAATCCCAGTTCGAAACGCCACCTTACTTCGACGAGTTCGATGGGCGTTGGCTTGCGAGTGCTATCTCTAGCAAAAGTTGCTATCGGCAAACCAAAGCATCTAAAGACATCGCGATCGACAACTATTTAGTTATCGATCGCGATAACAACACGGTCTATGGGACTAGCGACGGTCTTGTCGGCTCCTGGCTGGAAACTCCAGAGCATGGTGACAATGACTTTAGCTCGGACGAGTCTGGATTTACAGATTCGCCTGAAACACCAAGCGATTAACCCAGCTCCCAGTGCTCGCCTCTTTAGCTCAGGACGACGATGAAACTTCCCACCATCCGCGGCGTCATTGATCGGCGAATTTTGGCGAACTTCCGTATCGACGCCGACTGCATGGCGGCGGCTTTGCCGGAGCCGTTTGTTCCGCAACTGCACCAAGGCTGGGCGGTCGGCGGGATTTGCTTGATCCGCTTGAAGCATGTCCGCCCTAACTTTTCGCCGTTCCCGTGGGGGCTTCGGTCTGAAAACGCAGCCCACCGAATCGCCGTTCAGTGGCAAGTCGACGGACAAACCAAACAAGGCGTCTACGTCCCCCGCCGCGACACCAACTCGCGATTGAACTCATGGGCCGGTGGGACGATCTTCCCCGGCGTTCATCACTTCGCAAACTTCACCGTCGTCGAAACCGATCAACAGTATGCCGTCACCATGCAAGCCAATGACGAATCCGCCAAAGTCCATGTCGCCGGTTCGGTCTCCAATCAATTTCCAGAATCGTCGATCTTCGAATCGCTCGACGATGCCTCCCGTTTTTTTGAACAGGGATCGCTCGGCTACTCCGACACTCGTACCGACGGCAAGTACGACGGGCTTGAACTGAACTGCGACAACTGGAATGTTGAATCGCTAGCGGTCGACGCAATCCAATCGAGCTACTTTCAAAACAGCGACCGCTTCCCAGCAGGCTCGGTCGAATTTGATTGTGCCTTGCTGATGCGAAACATCGACCACCGCTGGCACAGTCGCCCGGACCTGTGCTGTCAGTAATCGCCAGCAATTCGCTCGGACTATCAGCTTTTACAAAATCACCCGCTACTCGGCGAACGATTTTTTCGCTATCATGACAGAATGACAGAAGCCAGCGAAAAAAACAGTAAAAACACAAGCGATTTGCCGCCCGTAAGAGTCCTGTTGGTCGACAACGACAAGGACCACGTCCGAGCGATGCACGAGAGCGTCGAACGCATTGGGCTCGACTGCACCAGCGCCAGCTCAGGCCCTGACGGCGCGAAGTTGCTTGAACAAAACACCTACGATGTCGTCGTCACGGATTTGATGATGAACGACGTCGATGGCATGGATATCCTGAAAAAAGCCAAGGACCTTCAGCCTGAATGCGAAGTGATTTTGGTGACCGGCCATGCGACGGTTCCGCGAGCGGTCGAAGCGATGCGCGAGCGGGCGTTTAACTTCCTCGAAAAACCGATCACGCCCAAACGCCTGCAAGCGGTTGTCTCCAAAGCCGCCGATTCGATTCGCCTGAAGCAACAAAACAGCATGTTGCACTCGCGGCTGGACGAGCGTTTTGGTTTTGAGAATTTGATCTATGCCAGCGAGAGCATGGAAGGCGTGGTCAATCGACTCCGCCGGATCGCTCCCACCGACGCCGGCGTTTTAATCACCGGCGAAACCGGCGCCGGCAAGGACGTGGTGGCTCAGGCGATCCACCAGAACAGCCCGCGCAAGAAAAAGCCGTTCGTGGCGATCAACACCGCCGCGGTGGCCGAGCACTTAGTCGAAAGCGAATTGTTTGGGCACGTTAAAGGCGCCTTCACGGACGCGATTTCTGACCGGATCGGCAAATTCGAATACGCCAACGGCGGCACGCTGTTCCTTGACGAAATCGGTGACATGCCGATGCCGACGCAAATCAAATTACTGCGAGTGCTCGAAAACCGCGAGATCACTCGGGTGGGCGATAATAAACCTATCTCCGTCAATGTCCGCGTATTGGCGGCGACGAATAAAGACCTCGAAAAAGAAATCGAAGAAGGCCGGTTTCGCAGCGACCTGTTCTTTCGTTTGAACATGTTTTCGGTGCACATCGACCCGCTTGCCAATCGCCGTGACGACGTGCTGCCGCTGGCTGATTTCTTTCGCAAACAAGCCAACAAAACGCACAACCGAAAAGTGAAAGGTTTCACCCCGGAAGTCCGCAAGTGGATGCTGGACTTTAACTGGAAAGGCAACGTCCGACAGCTACGCAATGTCGTCGAGAGCATGGTGGTGATGGATTTGGACGACATGCTGGATTTGGACGATCTTTCGCCGGACCTGCAAGACGGCAAAGCCAAAACAAAATCCGCCGCCACTTCATCCGCAGGCACTGGCGAAACCGCGGCCACGTTCTTGATCGGTAAAACGATGAAAGAAATCGAAAAGTGGGCGACCGAGCAAACATTGAAAATGGCCAATCACAATCGCAAAGAAACCGCTGCGATTTTGGGCATCAGCGAACGCAACTTGTACCGCTTGATTGACAAATACGAACTTAAAAAAGAATAACTCGCCAGCAACGGGCAGCCCAGCCCAACGTTTCAACCCAGCCCCACGTTTCCGCTCGCCGCATCTCACCGACCAACCGTCTGGACGCATCCGCTTTTCAGGCCACCCGAATTTTAAAGTTTGTAGACATGAAAAACCCCATCCGCCAACTCTCCGCCAGCGTCATTAACAAGATCGCAGCGGGCGAGGTGATCGAGCGACCGGCCAGTGTGGTCAAGGAATTGATCGAAAACTCCGTCGACAGCGGCGCGACGCAAATCGAATTGGCACTTGAAAAGGGCGGGATCGAGATGATTCGCGTCACCGACAATGGCTCGGGCATCGCCAAAGACCAACTGCCATTGGCGGTCACTAGCCACGCCACCAGCAAGATTGTGGACGCGGATGACTTGTTCAAAGTGGGAACCTTTGGGTTCCGCGGGGAAGCCTTGGCGTCGATCGCCGAGATCAGCCAGACGATCATTCGCTCGCGTACCGAAGACGACGACTGTGGCTACGACCTGACCATCAACGGCGGCAAGCACGAACCGATCGTGCCCGTCGGTTCGCCTGTGGGCACGACGATCGAGGTTCGGCAGTTGTTTTACAATACGCCGGTCCGCCAAAAGTTTCTCAAGACGCCCGGCACCGAAAAAGGGCACATCGCAGAAGCCTTCACCCGCGTGGCGTTGGCTCATCCTGAAATCGCGATGACGATGTGGCACAATGGAAAAGTCCAACATCAACTGCCGGCAACGGATTCTTGGCGAGACCGCATCGAGGCGTTCTTTGGCCCCGAGATCGCCAACAATTTGATCTCGGTGGACAACGAAGTCGGTGAAGTCAAAGTCAGCGGGTTCGTGGTGGATCCAGCGGTCAGCCGAGCCAACAATCGGATGCAGTATTTGTTTTTGAACGGACGTTATATCCGCGATCGTAGTTTGCAGCATGCGTTGTCGGAGTCTTATCGTGGTTTGTTGATGGTCGGCCGGTTTCCGATTTGCTTTTTACGGTTGTCGATGCCGTTCAAGATGGTCGACGTGAACGTGCACCCGGCCAAGCTTGAAGTGCGTTTTCAAAACGGCGGGCAGATCTACAGCCAGCTTTTGGGCACCGTTCGCAACCGGTTCTTGACCACCGATTTAACCTCGACCGCGCAGCTGACTCGTCCCGGCGCCGTCGAGGAATTCAAACCGTTCCCCGGTGGCGGTGCAAACGTTCCGGTTCAAGCGGAGGAAAACCAGTCACAGATCAGCTTCGCCAAACAAACCTCCAGCATCGACTGGACTCAGGCTCCTCGCAATCCGTTGCCGGCATTTCCTAGCACGCCCACCCACTCGCCGATCGGCGGGGCAGGGGGGACTTTCTCTAGCGGCAGTGCGACAACGACCGCCGCCGGACCAGCGGTCAGCCACGACTCCGACAACCCGTTCGAGTTCCCTGGCCAACAGTTCCAACGAACCGACGGCGTCCACACGGCCGTGCGTCCAACACCGACTCAGACGTTGACGGCGTTGCAGGTGCACAACACGTATTTGATTTCTGAGTCCGAAGAAGGCATGCTGGTGATCGATCAGCACGCGTTGCACGAGCGAGTGATTTACGAGCAGATTCGTGACAAGATTTTGGACGGGAAACTTGAATCGCAAAAGCTACTCGTCCCCGAGCCCGTGCATTTGCCTCCCGCGGAAGCGGCTTTGGTCTTGGAAAACGCGGAAGTGCTGGCCAAGATCGGCGTCGATGTCGAATCCTTTGGCGGCGACACGGTTTTGGTGACCGCTTACCCGGCGATGCTGGCCAAACAAAACCCGGCCGAGATTTTGCGAAACATTGTCGACCAGCTAGTGGCCGGAAAAAAACAGGTGGACAGCCGCGATCTAATTGACGAACTGTTACACATGATCTCCTGCAAAGCCGCGGTCAAAGCGGGCGATAAACTGGCTCCTGAAGAAATCACGGCCTTGCTGGAACACCGCGAGCTCTGCCAAGACGCTCATCATTGCCCCCACGGGCGGCCTACGTCGCTGGTCTTTTCCCGTGAAGAGCTGGATAAACGCTTTAAACGGATAAAATAGGGTCGAGCGTTCGAGTTTTTTGTGAGCTGCCGAACTTGGCCCACAAATTTCTGTCTTTCGATTTATTCGACAACTAAAATCTCTGCACATACTTCTCCTTATAAACAACTAGAAGCCTGAACATGATTTGCGTAAGCGTTGGCCGTGGCCGCCACAAGATGATGATCGCTGAACACCAACACCTAGCAGAAAACGGCGCGGAGCTGGTTGAACTGCGGTTAGATTACATTCGTCGAGCGGTCAACCTGAAGCGTTTGCTCACCGACCGGCCTTGCCCCGTCGTGGCGACTTGTCGCCGCAAAGAAGACGGTGGACGCTGGGAAGGCAGCGAGCAGGATCGAGTGATGTTGCTGCGTGCGGCGATCGCCGAAGGCGTTGAGTACGTTGATCTCGAGTGGGACATCGCGGACAAGATTCCTCGTTACGGTTCCACGCTGCGGATCGTCAGCTACCACAACTTTGACGAGACGCCGGACGACATCGAAGAGATCCACCACAAGATGACGAAGCTGGATCCAGATATTATCAAAATCACGACCACCGCCAACAATCCGATCGACAACTTCAAGGTGTTGCGATTGGTTCGCGATTCGAACATCCCGACGGCTGGTTTTTGCATGGGCAGCATGGGGATGACTTCGCGGATTCTGTGTGGCAAATACGGTTCGCCGTTGACCTACGCAACGTTTAGCTCCGATCGCAAAATGGCTCCTGGTCAGCTTTCGTTTAATAAAATGCGAAAAGCGTTTCGCTACGACGAGTTGAGCGAGAAGACTACGATCCTGGGGGTCATCGCCGACCCGGTGGCTCATAGTTTCAGCCCGCTGATTCATAATGCGATCATTCGCAAAATGGGTCTGGACATGCTGTATTTGCCGTTCCGAGTACCCAAGGAATACTTGAACGAGTTTATTGAGGCTTGCCCGGAGATGGGCATCAAGGGCTTGAGCGTGACGATCCCGCACAAGGAGTCGTGCCTGAAGTGCATTAACGTGCTGGACGATGACGTCGCTGGGATTCGAGCTTGCAATACGATCGTGTTCGAGGGCAACAACGCGTTCGGCTACAACACGGACTGCTCGGCCGCGATCGAGAGTCTCGAAGCAGCGATCTCTGAGAAGTTCCCGAGCGAAGATGCTTTTGAGGGCCGAGAGTTCATGTTGCTGGGAGCCGGCGGGGTGGCCCGCGCGATTGCGTTTAGCTTGGTGCGAAAGAAGGCCAAGGTGTTCATTACCGCTCGAAATCCAAAGAAGGCCGAAGCGTTGTCTGACTGGCTCAAATGCGACACGGTCCCCTGGGAGGAACGTGGGCAGCACGACCCAAGCGTGCTGGTTAATTGCACGCCGGTGGGGATGCACCCGAAGATGGACGAGACGCCGTTTGAGGTGAAGTGGCTAGAGAAAAAAACGATCGTGTTCGATACGATCTACAACCCTGAGCGGACACTGTTGATCAAACAGGCTCGTGAGTTTGGCTGTACGGTGGTGACGGGCGTGGATATGTTTGTGCGACAAGCGGCCAAGCAGGTCAAGTTTTTCACCGGGCAGGATCCGATTTTGGAAGACGTGCGGTACGAGCTTAAACGAGCCACGAGCGCGGCGAAGTATTAGATCACTTTTAATTGTCCCGACAGCGATTAAAGCTCACGAGCAAAAGGCTGGCTGGAAGGAAAATTAACGCAAAGCAGCAAAGACGCTACCCTGGTAGCCCGACACGCTACGGCTTGTTGATTTAGCATGTTTTGGCGAAGCAAAAAATGTGGAGATGAGCTTCCAGCCCGCCTTACACGCTGCCCCCATGCAAATGACAGGCTAGAAGCCCATCACCACAGTTCCTGGCTAACGCGTCGGATGACCCTTTGTAGGGCCTTTAAAATTTGTAAAACTGATTCACCGCTATCGTCAAAACTGCTAATCATTCCCTCCTTCCCACCAAACACTCATGCTCTTATTCCTATCCGGCTACCGCGGTAGCGGCAAATCCACCATCGCTCCGCTAATCGCTGAAATGGTCGACGGAGACTGGGTCGACACCGACGATCTGGTCCAGGTTTCGGCCGAACAGCCGATTTCACAGATCTTCGCCGAAGCCGGCGAAGCCGAATTCCGCCAGTTCGAGCATCAAGCCATCCGCTCGGTGGCGGGGCCGACCAACGACGGCAGCCCGCTTGTCGTTTCACTGGGCGGTGGCGCGATCACATTTGAAAACAACCGCGAACTAATCGCCGGCAGCGGCAAAACCGTTTACCTGCGCGGCACGGTGGATACGCTTTGGCAGCATATCAACACCGACCCGGTTTCGGGGGACAAACGGCCTGACCTGACCGACCAAGGGGGCAGGGCAGAGGTCCAACAGATGCTGGAGGTGCGGAGTGAGATATACGAATCCAGTAGCGATTTCCAAATCGACATCGACTCGTCGACGCCTGAAGAAATTGCCAAAGCGATCGTGGCTTGGTGGCGGGGTTAAGTCTCTCTCGAAATGGCGAGTGACCAGTAGCGTAGCCCCGCGGGCTGCGGGCGGAGATGGACCGCGGCTCTTCTGGCGTTTGTCTGGTTAATCAAAGAGCAGGCGTTTCTCTCCACTGATGGCTCCAAAGGCAATCGACGGCTAAACGCCCCTGACGCCCTGACGCTCTCTATTGAATCACATAAAGCTCTTTCCAGGCATCAATTGTGGCTTGCAGGATGTTGTATTCGGCTCCGACGTTCATGTGGTACTGAACTTCTCGATCGGGGGTTTTGAAGCTGATTTTCCGCCCAATTATTTCGCCATCGTTGGTTTCGATGTAGCCGGTGGCAAACGTGATGTGGAGTTCCGCTCGGCTCATGGATTGGCCATTGGCAAGGACGACTTCGTCTTTTTTTAAGTGCAGCCATTGCTTTTCAAAATAGAAGTGCTTGCCTTGGAACCACCAAGCGTAGTACAGGATCATCAGTCCGATAAAGATAAAGAGCAGGCAGAAAACTCTGGCGGCCTTGTTGTCTCCGGCAAGGCCGTAAATCAAAATCGAATTGGCAAACTGAATCCCCGCAAGGAAGGCGATCAAGCCGCCCCTCAAGCCGGAAATGATTTTGACGTCCTCATTGTCGCAAGCGAATGCCTGAAATTCGGCGGGGCTTGAGACAAAAATGACTTCGGTGCCTTGGTTTGTTTCGATGCAATCCTCCTCGGTTTATTGTTTGTGGTGTATCTCGTTTGATCGCTTATTCGCCTTCGGCAAAGGTTATTGCCCACTAAATCCAAATTTCGGACAACAGAACCCAGATGCCGAAAAACTGGTCGCGACAGTGTACAATCACGCCACTGATGTAGCCGGAGTCGCCAGACTTCGGGGAACCTTCGGACGGCCTGAACTCTGGCGAGCCCAGCTACCTGTTCGGTTTGACG
>JALZWN010000252.1 GCA_023300235.1 Mariniblastus sp. | reverse complement strand
GCTAGCAATCGATCTAAATTAAGAGAACCCAATACACACACCCAATGGCTAGCAATCGATCTAAATTAAGAGAACCCAATACACACACCCTAATAATATCCTTTATTATCAATGATATAGGTTATTTCATGCGCCTAACGGCCATCGATAAACACACCCAATCGCGAGTGAACCGTAAAGGGTCAGCCGCCTGGGTTATCAGTAACCCGGACAGGACGAACCACCGAACCCAATACACACACCCTAATAAATGTCTTTATTATCAATTAGATAAAGTCTTTTAATGTATATAACAGCAATCGCTAAACACACCCAATCGCAAGCGACTGCTATAACCGAGCGAATCCAACCTTCAGTCTTCAGTTCCCGGCGTCCAGAACCCAATCCTCACACCCAAACTTGAATTTCGACTTCACGCAGCTCTGGTGGGTAAAAGCACGAAACATGGCTGGTTTTTCGATATCGGTCGGTAAAGCACGAAGATTCACCGTGTTTTCGGCCCTTCCAGTGGGTAAAAGCACGAAGATTTACCGTGCTTTCGGCCCTTCCAGTGGGTAAAAGCACGAAGATTCACCGTGCTTTCAGCCCTTCCAGTGGGTAAAAGCACGAAACATTGTTGGGTTTTCGATATCAATGAGTGATAGCACGAATTGCCTCTCTGCCGCCTACGCTCCACTCCGGCTACCTTTGACAAGAACGGTTCTACGATCTGTAAACCTATCTTGTAGATGAAGATCACTGCGGTAATTTTGGTCGCGCCCTGACGCTATCTCTGGCTGCGCCCTGGCGCTATCAAGTTGCTTTGCTTACGCTCCACGTAAGCAAAGCAACTCAAACCCCAAGAAAATATTCCACTGACATGATGGGTGTTGAAGCAGAAAAACTGGGAATCGCTCTCTAGCAAGATCATTACCGGCCAATGTACGAAGCAGTAATCCCCTTCCGCTCATGTCCTAATTCCGCACTGATCGTCATTCGTGCCTGACCATCTTGCGTCTTCTCTGCTTGATTCAACTGGGCAGAAACCTTGCCGCCACGTGCAGGACACTCACGACCGGTCAACTCTCGATAGCGCGTCTGGGCATAGGCATGCCGTGCGCCGTGCGAACGAGATAACCCCACCTTCGACATCTGATTTTCGAATGTACGTACATGCTCCACGTAATTCTTGTCTCGTGGAATCAGTGAGCCGGTGCCGGCGACTTTATGTGCGTAAGCCAGCGCGTCTCGCTGACTCTGCGTTCGGATAGGAATATCCCTCTCACGCGACCCTTTGCACCAGGAAGCCTTCAGCTTCAGGTGATCCCCTCTATCCGCGTAAACCGGCTGAAATTTCATTGCCTCTTCACGACGTAAACCAAACTCTCGCTGCAGCATGGCTGAAGCTTGTACCTGCGGATGCGATATCGCATCAATTCGCTGCTGATCAAAAGACAACGACTTATCTTGATTCGTCACGTACACCCGATCCGCAATACCGTACTGCTCGTTACGGGGCTTAACCAAATCCGTCTGGCCGACTTTGTCGGCCAGCCACCGAAGCGCTGACATACGATTCTTAATCGTGCCGGTAGCAATGCCTTCTCTGTGCCAGGACTCGACCAACTTATGAACATGCTTTGGCTTGAGATCATGCACGGTTTTCGTATCTCGAAACCCCAAGGCCCGCACCTGGCTTGCGCACTGACCCAGCATGCGCTCACGATTGCTTCGTGTCGCATGCGAACCATCACGATTGCGATCGCATACCTTCTTCATTGAGTAATTTAAATCTTGCACAGCACACCTCCAAAGAACCGATCTACATACACTTCACAAAACACTAGAAACAACAAAACAGCTGGGCACCGCTTTCCGGGCAGGTCGGACCACAGCCAAAATTTAAGGCATTGAAAGGAGACTTCCCTTTCCCAAAACTGCAAGGGAATAAGGAAGACGTATGTGGCTCGACACTGCCCGGAAAGCGATATCCGCTGCTAAGTGTTTCTGGTCAACGTACACCGCAAGGGTGCACGGTCCGCTACGCGGAAAAGACCGTGTAATGCATCGAGCATTCCCCATCTGGGGAGCCTGCCATTTCAGCTCTGTTGAGCGATAGACAGGTGTGATTCATACGCATTCTCCTTTGAGTAAATGAGATTATCGGGTACCTAAATACCCTGTTAAAAGACCAAACTTTTTTGTGAGTAGCAATACTTATAGAAAGAAATTTCAGCGTGAAATTAGGACGCACAGACGTGCGCCTGAAGGATGATTTCAGAAAAATAAAAGTGAAAGATCAAGGTGTGTCGGCGTAAAAATGACCGATGTGATTGCTCGATGAGCAAGCTAATTCGCTTGAGGAAAAGGCGCTCTACGCCCGTGCTCGTAATAGTATTTTTAGCGATTTATGTGATGTCAGAAGCCGTGGCTTCCATCCCTAGAATGACATCGATGAGGGATCGTAGGACTAATGACGTAGTCCTCACGCGTGGTTTCACCATATCAAAAAAAATCGCTGGTGAGTGTGCGTAATTCGCATATCACGCATTTTTTTTCGCTGCAAGCCACGCGCTATCCGCAATGCCGCCGTGCGTCACTACTGACGCCGTGGTCGGCGATCGTAGTGACGCACGGTATCTTCGTGATGCGCTATCGACATGCACAGATGGCATTTGTATACAAATGGCCCCATTGGGCCTATCCTGCATCTTTCCTACCTATCCAAAAAATGTTGGTTTGAACCAACAAATTCAATCAGGTCGATATTCGCGCCCATGCCAGAT
>JALZWN010000251.1 GCA_023300235.1 Mariniblastus sp. | reverse complement strand
CGGAAACACCAATCCTTCATGCCCCACATCAGCATGATCGGCCAGTCGGCAAACTCTTTCAGCCGCGACTCCATCGTCTCTAGTACCGACCAGGTCTTATGCCGCTTGCTCAACGGGATATCTTTCACAAACCCGTACGTCGCCACTCGGTTGTTCCAGTTGTTGTAGGGAGCCAGCATGCCTTGAGCGATATCTTTCGGCAAACCACCTTTTTGCTCGGTCGCCATCGTAACCGCGGCTTTGGCAAACATATTGAAGCCTTGCAAACCAATTTTGCCCACGACCGGCCAGCGACAAACTCGAATCCGAAACGGACAATACGGCGGCGGAAAGGTCGCGGTGTTAAACAAGACGATTCGCTTGAAACGATCTTTGCGGGCCTGCAAGGCTCCCATCCCGATCGAACCGCCCCAGTCATGAGCGACCAACGTCACGTTCTGTAAATCCAAATGATCGATCAGCTTACAAGCGTTATCGATATGGTTTTGCAGGCAGTAGTCATAATTGCCAGGCTTGTCGCTGAGCCCACAGCCGAGGTTGTCCAGTCCGATCGCGCGGTGTTTTTCGCCGACGGCTTTGATCAAATTGCGATAGTAGAACGACCAAGTTGGGTTGCCGTGTACGAACAACACCGGCCCGCCCGAAGGAGATTTTGGGCCGTGATCAACATAGTTCAACCGATGACCAGTCGCCCCGGTCGAGAGGAAGTTGGACTCAAACGGATACTCGTTCCGCCAAGCTGGCGTCGAAGGAGACTCGGCGGGCATTAGCTACAACAATTAACAATAGACAAGATACGGCCTAACAACGGCAGGGTGAATCAGTTTTACAAATTAGGAATTTCTATAAATGGTAGCCCGACGCGTTAGCGAGGATTTTCATGGGGCCTCGTTAACGCGTCGGGTTACCAGAACACCCAGATTCAAAAACTGATTTGCCCTGCTTACAACGGCCGACAGTTTAGCAAAACTGGCCAAGAAGTCACGGTGCCAGAGACTCGTTTAACGATTAACTATAAGGGGCGGCACCAAACGTTTAACGATTGGCCCGGCGTCGTTGAGGGCAACGTCTGACAGAAAGCCCGTTGTTGCTAATAATTCGCGACCGCAATTGGTTTTCGCGCTGCTAGGATCACTGCACCTGAAGCTTCTTTGTTGGCTTCATCAGTCGCTGTTCTTCGTGTCGTTCTCGGCTGGAAAGTTCCATCCAGCCGCGCAGGTCACCAGTTAACCTTTTCGATTCTTCCATCAAATCCTTCTTTGGCTTCTAGCGGAAAGAACTCTTTCAGTCGCTCAACATCGCCCGAATCGTAGTCCAATTCAACATGCGGTCTGCGGCGATTTCGCGCGATCACCGAAACGTTGTAGCCCCAGCTTCGCACCGCCGCATCTCTGCAATCCAAACCAGCAAACACCAACTGATACAGCAGCAATCCCGCATTCCACAGCGACAAATGCCCGCCCACAATCTCATGCTTCAACGGTGGAACCGTGATCGCAATCAAACCGTCGTCGGCCACAATCTCCATCATCCGATTGATAAACGCTCCCGGATTCGGCTGATGTTCTAAAACATGGCTCGCCCAAGCGCAATCGAATTTGTTTTCAAAATCCAACGTCATGAAGTCACCGCGAACGTAGGTGTAGTCATCCTCGCGACGATCGAAGTACACCGAGCTACCAAAATCGACTGCGGTCACATGCTTGCCCTGCTCGCGAAACACTGCCGAATGCAACCCCGCACCCGACCCAATATCGACCACCGAATTGAATTGGTAGTCGCGACAAAGTTTTTGCAGCGCGAGCTCGGCGAACGGCACGGTGTCAAAAGGTGCGTCTGCCGTTTCAATCGCTTCGGCGGGG
Organism: Mariniblastus sp.; assembly: GCA_023300235.1. Lineage (GTDB taxonomy): Bacteria > Planctomycetota > Planctomycetia > Pirellulales > Pirellulaceae > Mariniblastus. Next base: position 13,638 of record JALZWN010000251.1, on the reverse strand, counting down.
GCATGCGTCGCCAATTGCCTTTTGGGCTTTCGCGTGAACAGTCGTTTAATTTCTCGTTTAACTTTACTCATACCAAACTCAAACAAAATCGGACAACCACTCAAGTCGATAACCAAACTGCGAAGCCGTCTCTGCTGTCAAGCACTTTAGCTGGTCAAAGGTCGATTTATCAATCACCTGTGCATACTTCGTTAACGAATTTTGGCTCACCGGCGAACCCAGCACATTTTTGCCGTGGCCCTCGCAAGCCGCCTCACGTGGCTCAAGCATTTCCGGTTCCCACTGAACATCGAAGTGTTTTAAAATTTCCGGCAGTTGCTCTTGAGGATGCTTTACGATGTCCTCGTAGCGAAAAATTGGTAAGCCCGCTTGGAACAACTTTCCCATGCGGCGATTATAAAATAAAGCAAACTGCTCGACCGGCGACTTGCCTTGTAGCTGCTCATTCAAATCCGGATCAATATCTGCCATCCAAGTCGTTATTCGTTTCTGATTCTTGGACCAGTCAAAATTGCCACGCTCATCCGCGGGCCCGTCGTAAGTCAGTAAACTGGCGAAAATCGAAACCGGATTCCTCGCCAGCACTACCCCTTTGAAATCAAAGCGATGTTCCCAAACGCCTTGCTTTAAAATCAGTTTTTGTCCGGTCTGTAATTGATAAGGGGCCACCAAAGGATGGTCACTGGCGAGCGAATTTTGATCGCAGGTTCGAAGATGTCCGAACAAATCCAGTTCGTACTGTTGATCCTGTTTGTTTAAATTGTGAACGACCCGCAATTGCGAATGCCGATTCAGCAAACCCAGCATCATCGTCTCGCCGCTGCGAGCCATGCTGGCCATGTGGTACACGGGTGCCTCGAACGAGTGATGTCGCGCGAAGACTCGCTGGGAAAGTTTCAGTAGTAGGTTCATGGTTTGGTGTCTTCGGGCCGTTCGTGTCGCGTGATAGAACTTTTGGGTTTCAGTTTCGTGCAGACGTGAACGCTTGAAACCACCGTCGTTTCGACTTCGGCTTGGGCAGGGTCGGTCCCACGCCCTGCGTCAACGTATCGGGCGTTACCTTCTTCAGCGGCATGCTGGACAAAATCGATTCACCATCGGCGGCATAGGCTTTTACTGCGTCGGCAAGTTTGGTTTCCAGCAGGCCAGCGGCGCGTTCACGGACGAAATGGCTTTTGCAAAGGGCAATCACCGACAGTAAAAACTCGATGTACGAATACGCTTCTACCAAAGAGGACTCCATCACCAACGCGGACGCACTTTTGTCATGCACGCGGTAACGCACCAAGTCTTCTGAGCTAACGTAAAACGAACCTTGCTGAGCCAATAGCACCCACAGCGTCCAGTCTTCATATTGAAATAATTGCTCGAAACCATACGCCGTCGCCGCCAAAGCGTCTCGGCGGATCAAGCTGGATGAATTGAGGATCGGGTTTTGAATTAAGAATCGTCCGTGTTTGTAGAAATCGTAAGCATGGTCATGAGATGCAAACCGATTGAACGAGTCAGCCAAGTTGGGGCTTGGTTTTTCGTTGCCATTTTGGTCGATGCAAACTCCCCTGCCGTGGAAGACCACGCAATCAGCGTGCGATTCCGCCACCGCCACCTGTAACTCTAGCTTCGCTGGCTCGAACTGATCGTCTGCATCCAGCATTGACACGTACTTGCCGCAACACTGTGAGATGCCCAGTTGTCGCGATTTTGACACGCCTTGGTTTTGGTGATTGGGATGAGTCAGTACGCGAATGCGTGAATCCTGAGCGGCTCGTGCTTGGACCAATTCGAAAGTCCGATCGGTCGACCCATCATCGATGATCAGCATTTCCCAATCGGTAAACGTCTGGGCCAGAACAGAGTCGATACAAGCGTCGATGAATTTTTCGCCGTTGAACGCGGGCGTGACTATCGAGACCAAGCTCATCGCAGCCCCTCCCCAACCAGCGAGGTTAAGCCATCGGTGGTCTTGGGGCGGCAGTACTTTTCAAAAAACAAATAGGTGAACTCCTGCGCTAAATCCGTTCGCGAGGACGCAGTTGCTGCTGCATTCGCCTCGTGCGTCGAATCGGCTTTCAGCGCGAGCTTCATCGCAACCGGCAGGTAATCGGGTTGTGGAGCATCAAAAGTGAATCCTAGCCCACCAAAGTTTGCATCACCACAAACGACAACTGGAATGCCGCGAATCGCCGCCTCGAGTCCAGATTGCGAGTTAACCGTGACCGCCGCCGCAGCTTGGTCGATCAGTTGGTAGGTGTCGAGTTGATTGTCGTAGTCGATCACTGCGTCGACTGCATCAAGACGAGCGACCAAGTTCGTGTCGGCTTTGATTTTTTGATAGGTTAGCAAATCGTATTTTCGATTGTCGACCGGGTTGGTTCCGGTAGCTTCCTTGGGGTGCAGCTTTAAGACCAAGCCATAGTCGTTGGCCTGGCACCAATCCGTCAGCTCGCTCAAAACTTCCAGCGGAGACTCCCATTGTCGCAGGCCGAACACCTGAGACGAATCGGTGTAAACTTGCCCAAGAAACAAAACGTAAGGTCGTTCTCCAGCTTGCTTCATCTTCCGCGCGGCCAGCGAATCCGTGTTCCTTTTGGCGGCAACGCCGTCAGGGCTTTGGTGTTCGGTAGACTTCAGTCGTTTGGTCGCGTCAATCAATTCAAAGCAATAATTTTGGTAGGTCGTTTGACAGACCGAGCCTTTGTATTTCCAGTACGTTTGCCGCGAAGCATTTCGACCGCTCAACCCCGTGACGCGGTCCCACAGCAAGCGATCCGAACGCGACGTGTTCTCCAACGCAAGAACCTCCACTCCCAATTCCAACGCAGCCGCGCGAGCGACCGCGTTGTGGGGCTCAAAGCCTTGGACAAGCAAAACCAAGTCTGGACGAGCGTGTTGAAAGTTTTGTCGGATCGTTCGGTAACGAGATTCCAACAGCCGGCACCATTGACAGTGCAACAATTCGATTTCAGCCGTCCATTCGTGCGGCAAAGCATCGGCTTGGACACAAGTCGCATAAGTCGCCGCGTCGCGAAGTAGCGGGTGACATTGATCGGTGGTTAGGGTTTGAGAGCCGGTTGCATCAGCCAGGCCAATTTGATGGCTCGGTAGTTTCAACGGGACAAGATTGTGATCGTAGCAGCTCACCCCTAGAGGTTCGATCAGTTGTTTGAAAGCGACTGGGTCAATTCCCAACCAATGCAAAAAATGCCCTGGGGTCGCCAAGTGGTGTTTTTGCTCGGTGACTAAGCGTCCTGCAAAAAGTCGCCGCCAAGTTTTACCTCGGGCCTTTCTGTCAGTTGCGAGCATCCTTGTTCCCAATCAATCCGAGTTTTGCAATCGAAATTTCCCGACGAAATTTATACTTCCTGTCATCAGCATTGCTTCCTAATATTCGAAGCAAAATCCTCATCCGCTGGCTTCGATGTTAAACGAATCATTCATCACCAACAACACGGATTTCCTTGATCAAATCGCTGTTAAGCCGCAGGGAAACCAGCGTTTTGCCGTTTGCAGCCAGCAAATCAAACGGGTCTATCGGTCGGCTGCTTGGACATATGCGGCCACGCGGCCGGTTTAAGCCGCGGCTGTCGCTGGCGTTTTCGGAACGTAACCGGAAAAGATTTCGTTCAGCTGGGCGATCGTCGTTGGCTCAAGCTTGTCTCGATGATCGCCGGGAGTTACCTTGCGTTTGTGGTTGTAGACGTTTTCTTCGCTGATGTCGAAAGCCGACTTGTTAGTTTTCAGCAGGTGGTGTTTTAGCGACAAGCGTCGAACCGATTGAGGCAAAATCAGATTTCTCGCTTTTTTGGCGGGTACTCGAATCGAGTCAAACGCACTCAAGACCTGATCCAGCCACGCCGGGAAATCGAGCACCATGTCTTCGTAGTGAACGATGTTAACATTAGGGCGGTCTTTTAAGTGTTCGTGCAGTTTGTCGTACTTTGGCCGCAAGCGTTGGGCTGCTCGAATTGCAAAGCTATCAATTCCTTCGTCCCGCAACTGCTCCCTTTGCTCGGGCGTTATTTCAAAAACTCCCGACTCGACGCGATGGCTATACGCTTTGGAAAAATACATCGACGTCACCACATCACGAGGATCTCGCAAGTGGAGCAAGATCGAGTGGTCATCCAAATTGTCAGGGAAGATTGGCAGGCTGGTCGCGGCGCGAATCGGACCGAAGCAGCCCGCCGCAGCATTGCGTTCGACATGCTGTTTCCACGACGTGGTCGAATTCAGCATTTCGTACTGCGGGTTATTTTCCGTATGATGTTCGATTTCCAGCCGTCGACAGATCTGTGCGAACAGACCGTTGATGAAAGTCGAACCGGCTTTATGTACGGTGTATAGAATTACGCTATTCATGCTGCCGAAGATATGAAAACGCCAAAAAGCGGTCAACATCAGCTTGCCCGGCACATCAGCTTGCTCAGCACCCGACGAGCGAACGCTGAAAGGCGGAAAGGCGACCGTATCTGCTGTTGACCCTTTTTTGGGGCCTCCGTACCTTGAAGCTCATGCAAAGCGTCATTCTCTATACCCTGCACAAAGCAGGTTCGACTTTCATCAATGGGCTTTTGGACCAGATCAGCCGTCGTTTGCAAATCGAGCATCACACCGAAAATGATGACCGATACTTCCGGCAGATCACCGGGGTTTCGTGGAAGGCATACATTGAGAGCATTTCCAACGTCGCTTGCTTCGGTCCGGTCCGAGCCCTTACTCAGACGCCGGTCTTCCCCGACAACTTGGGCGAACATTCTATTTTATTGCATTTGCGAGATCCGCGAGACATCCTGACGTCGATGTTTTTCTCCAAAGCGTTTAGCCATCGCGTGCAGGAGGGGAGATTCGACATCACCCCCGCTCAGCGATTGAAAATGCAAGAATCAGGAGTCGATAATTTTGTGATCGAAAACTCACAAAAACTAGTTTTAAAATACGACATGCTTTACCGAGAGCTCAAAGGCCGCCCTAATGTGACCATCGTCCACTACGAAGACATGGTGCTCAACTTTCCCGCTTGGCTGGATCAGGTATTGGGAGCTTTTGAATCGATCAAAGTTCCAGCTGGAAAGAAAAGAAATATTTGGTTGCCGCAGTCCATGCGACGTCTTAAGCTTAAAAACGCTCTGCTGAAAATCAATCAAAACGCGTTCGACGTGGACCGGGAAGATGTGCTCAGCCATAAACGCAAAGTCACACCAGGCGACCACCGCGACAAGCTTGCGCCTGAAACGATTGAAGCTCTAAACGCGATTTTCGCGGACTATATTCCGGCTGACGACGCTGAGTCAGCAAGCTTGCCCGTTCTCCAACGGGCGGTTTAAGGCTTGGTCGACACGCGAATCGAGTGCGGTCGAACCCGGTAGTGTTGTTGTTCCTTTTGTTGTTGTTGCTTTTGCATGAGCCAACGGTCGGTGAAGGAATTTAACCGCGAATGGACGCGAATTCCTGTTCGCCAGCAGTCGCGTTTAATTTGCGGTTTCAAACTACGCTGCCTGATCTTTTTTAATTCAATCGCCAAATCATAAAATTCAGCACGCTGGCGAACGAAACCCAAGCCAGGTAGGGCGCCAGCAAGCCTGCAGCCAACTGCGATTTCTGCCAAAACAAACCAATCGTCGCGGCAATCAGAATCCACAGCAGGCAGATCCAGCCAAACCCCATTGCGGGCGAATGCATACCGAAAAACAGTACCGACCAGATCACGTTCGCCACCAACTGGATCAAAAAAACGACTAGCGCAGCTTTGGATCCGGCAAACCCAAATCGTCGCCAAACCAACCACGCCGCTACGGCCATCAAAAAGAACAGCACGCTCCACACCGGCCCAAAGATCCAATTCGGCGGATTGAAGCTTGGCTTTTCCAGGCCCGCATACCAGCCTTTGATCTCAGGAATCGTCGCCGCGCTGCCAATCGCCGACGCTCCAAAACACACGACCAACCACCCTAGCAAGCCACCCACTTGCCCGCCCACGCTCAGCTGCTGAGTTTCAACGATTGAAGCTGATTGCTGGATGTCGTTTGTTTTGGTCATCGTTGTCTTTCGAAGGTTGGTTCGATCTCGGTTGCACAAGCTTTTGCACAAGCTTTCTAGCGGATTGCTCGGTTCTAGCAACTGTCCATCTGAAGGACAAACCGACCCGCAGCCTTTGCTAGCAACACGGGCTTCGCTATCGGCAACATCAACTCTTAAAAAACATCTTGGCGGCATCTCACAACTCCTCTAGCCTTCCACACCGCACAAGCTGTGCGGAAGCTTATCTAGTGGAGGTATCAAAATGCCATTAAGCCAATCGAAGTTACTCGTTCGAGTCGACGCGGGAATCCAAATGGGGACCGACCGAGTCCGCGGCATCCACGCATTGGCTCGTGAATTTCGGCAACGAGGTGGCCAAGCCACGATTGTTTGCAGCGAGATACCTAACGCTCTTCGCCGCCGGATCGAACACGACTGCATCTCCGTTGAACAAACCGGCCATTCCGCGGGCACAGTCGCCGATTGCTTTGCCACGCACGAAGTCATCGCACGCCAAAGCCCGGATTGGTTGGCCGTCGATGGTGCCGCGTTTGACGTGCATTACGTCAACCAAATCGCTGAAACGATCGGCCGAGTCACGATTCTGGACGGCATCGCGCGCGGCCGCTCCAGTTTGATCGTCGACGATGCTGGAAGCAACTCGTCGGGCAGTTCTAGCAATCTTGGTGAACCCATCCAACGCCTTACCGGGCCGACTTTTAGTTTGGTTGATCGACTGCGAGTCCAACAACCTTTAAATCGGAAAACAGCCTCGCAAGCCAAGCGAATCTTAGTTTGGATTCATGGCCCTGATATCGATAACTGGACATTGCGTACGTTGCAATCGCTTTCGGACTTGGCCACCAAACGAATGGTGGTTGATTGCATGGTCGGCCAAAACTACGAACACTTTGCCGAACTGGAAAACTTCAAACGGTACTCCAACGCGACATTACGGATTCACAAAAACATCGACCGCATCGAACTGTTAGCCGAACGAGCGGATTTAGCGATCGCCAGCGGTCACGCCGGTTGTTACACGTTGGCCTATTTGGGCATCCCGATGATTTTGGTGCCCAGCCCAGAATCAAACCACAACATTACCGCTGCGTTACATGATAACCGAGCCGGGTTTTCGATCGCCCAACAAAACGGATCGGACGGCAGTCCCTGCCCCACCGTTTTTGAGATCATCAAAAAGCTCTTACCCGACCAATTCAAACGCCACAAGCTCTCCCGGCACGCCATGGATTTAGTGGACGGCCACGGTGCCAAACGAATCGTCAACAGCATGGTAAGTTGCTCGGTGACACTTCGCAAAGCCAACGATTCGGACTGCGAGTTGATTTGGCATTGGCGGAATGATCCGGAGGTTCGCTCGGTCGCCTTGGACCAAGAACCGTTGGCTTGGACGACGCTTACCGATTGGTTTTATGACGCGCAACGCGATCCCAATCAGCAAGTCTTGATTGTTGAAAACGCCATTGGCCAACCGATGGGCGAAATCAATTTTCAAATCGACGACCATCATCAGCAAGCCACAATCTCAATGCTGTTGGGCCAAGAGAATCGTAGTCGCGGCACCGGCGCGTTGCTGGTCAAGCTTGCCCTTGAACAGCTATTTGCCACAACGGACGTTACACGAGTTGTGGCTCGGATGCGCAGCGGTAACGTTGCGTCGGAAAAATCGTTCCGCGCTGCCGGTTTTGAACTGATCGCTCCAGCGATTGTCAACGGCGCGATGGCCAGCCAGTTTTTGTTTGACCGCAACCCAAGCCATCGCGAATCTGCTCGGTCCAAAAAAGCGGCTTAGTTTTTGGGCTCTTCACCGAATTTAGTGGTTGTTTTCACCCCCGATGGGGTCGACTTCGTTAGCTCGGGGAGGAGCCCCGAGCAACGATCCATCAAATTACCTACGCCCCGGATGGATACGCCCCACCCGAGGCGAGTGAGGTGTTGGCAACACTAACTCGCGGCTTCCACCCCTATCCTAGGACGGCGCCATCGGGGGCGGCAGCATTCGTAAATCTCACCATATGAAGTGGCTAGATGAAGTGGCTAGAAGCACTGTCGCCACCGATTAACTACTTACGTAGCTCGCGCGTCATTTCGGAGAACGCTTTTTTCATTTTTTGGTTTTCAAATGGACGTAGATCCGGCACGGCCAGGCCGGTGATCGAATTGAACGCTCGGCGGCTAACGGCCATGAGTTCGGCTACGTCTTTGCTGAGTGCCACCGTTTTGTAAGTGTTGGCGGCGGTTAGAATGCTCTTCTTGGTTTCCAAGTTAGCCAGCATCATTTGGTGCTTCTGTTCGGCTAAGCCTTGTTTGTAAAACATGGCCGCGTCGTAGGTCATGCGGTTGCTCTCGATGTTGTTTTCCAAAACCGCTTCGTCGCCGCCCAAACGGATTGCCTTTTGAGCGTCGGCGATGTTCTCACGAGCTTTGTCGGCGAACTTGTTGAGTTTTGGGTAGTATTCGTTGTCCACGTTCTGGACGAACTTTTGTTGTAGGCGAGAAACGGTTTTGAGCAACATCAGGTAAACGCCGTAGTACTTTTTGGCGGTTTCTAAGTCCTCGCCAGATTCGTTGGTTAGTCGTTCCAGTTCGGCGGCAAACTTCTTCGCGTTGTCGAAAATGATACTCACCCGCATGAACTCGTCGCCGGTGATAGACTCGAGAAGATTGTCGATGCTCTTGGCGTCCAGTTTCATGCCGATGCGTTCGAGGTCGGTGACGAGTTTTTGCTTTTCAGCGGCGATGTCGTCGGTGGCGAGCGCGATTTCTTCTTCGGCAGATGCGATCTTCTTTTCGTAGCCATCCTTGGTGGTGATGAGCGGGTTGTAGGTCGATTCGACGGCTGAGATCTTTTTGCGGCGAAAGACCGAAATGTTCTTTCGTTTTTGAACGATTGATTCTTTGAGTTCGGCGATTTGGATGCGTCGATTGCTAATGCTTGAAATCCCTAACGCTTCGCCGGCGACGTCCAAGTAGCCTTCCACTTTTTTGGCTTGCGATTCTTTGCTCTTGCTCAAAAAGTCATAGAACGCCAGCTCTGAATTTTCGGGTCGATTTTGCGCATCATCGAATTCGGCCAATGCGTTATCAAGTGCCGAGTGAGACTTTTCAAAGAACTTGGCCATCTCTGCGTCTTGTTGCTCTGCGGCTTCTTTGGTTTGTGCGAAGGCGGTTGAGTTGAACCCGAGCAGTGTGATCGCCAACGCGAGTGAGAGCTTAGAAATGGTTTTCATTGCGAGGGTCTTTCTTGTCTGGGACGGTCGGTGGATGGGGACCGCGGTTCTGCGAGATAACACTTTGGCCAAAACGGCCTGAGCGGTGTAAAGCTTGAGCTTTGGAAAGCTTGAGCTGTTAGGCCAATCGACCTGCGTCGTTGATTTGCTTGCTGGAATATACTGTAGCGTGTTAAATCCAATTCGTCTTGTTTTAGTGGTTCTTGCCATAAAAAAACGGCGGGAAGCAAATTGCTTACCACCGTTTTGATTACGTTCGGATTAGATGTTTTCGTACAGAAAACACTCTAATGTTGTTGGGTTATGGCAGGAAGGATAGTCCTGTCGTTACCAACGCCTGACGTTTGATGCCGTCGAGGCTAAACGGAATGGGATCCTTTAGCCAAGGAGCACAGTTGCCGGGGCGGTAGTAGCCTAAGGCGTAGCGGCACTCGGTGGGAGGATGGATGGCCGTTGCGTAAGGCAACGTTACCAAACTCACGAAGAAGTGTGCTGTCGAGTGGATCGGCTGGATCACTGGGCCGTGAGTGTGACCGTAACGCTCAAGCTGTTGGTTTTCAAAGTACAACGGCTTGTGGCAAAGGTTGGATGCGGTCCAACTGAATGACTGCGGGGCCCAGTTGCGTTGCGGCAGGCGATTGTCGCCGATGCTGCAAAGCTCAGGGATTTGCCAGTAGTCAGAAACCGCGGACCAGTCAGCATCGCTAAGCTTGCTGTAAGGAATCTTTTGGCGGCCGCTGATGCCGTCGATGATCACGTAGCCTCGTCGTAAGTCGATCATTGATCCTGTGGCAATCACGTTGCCCAAGCGATCGGTCCATGATCGTGAGATCGCAATGTACTGGTCGCGGATGCGGCTGGCTCGTGGGCTGATGTCCAATGAGATGTCACGAATCGAACGGCCAAGCAGATTGCTTCGGTGTTGGTCACAAGTCAAGCGTGCCGGCCGACTGTCAATGTCGTCCGAGTCATCGCGAACTTCGCCTTCGAGGTCGTTGCGTCGTGAGCGAGCGGGAGTTTTGCGTTCTTCGGCCTCTAGCTCGCGCTGACGACGCTTTGTTTCGCGTCGATCAGTTTCTTCTTCGAGTTCACGTAGTCGTTGCTCTAGGTCTTCTTTCTCTTCGTCAATCTGAGTAGGATCAGGCTCGCGAAGTGAATTAAAACTGTTATCGGAGTCGCGGTCTGGGCGAGGTAGCTCGTCGCGTCGAGTGCGGAGACGATTGATCAATGAATCATCTTCGTCTTGATCCTGTGGATCCGCTTCGCTCAGCACCGAAACTTGTTCGGTTGGGATTGGTTTCGAAAATTTCAACATCGGAACGTTGTCTCGCTTTGGGGCGAACGTTGGAACGCTGGATTGTCGCTTTCGCGGTGGAGCTGAAAAAACAGAAACCTGGGGCGTCGGCGTGAATGCGGCAACTTGAGCAATCACTTCGGTTGGTTGTTCGTTTTCAAAAGCAACGGCTTGTTCTACGTCACGTTCTGTGATCGCGGCAGCCATTCTTTCGTAGGCTGCTTCGTCGATTCGGCTGACTCCCAGTTCTGGCAATGACTCCAGTTGGGGGAGGCGTGGCTCTGGAGCAAACAGTGGTTGTGACCGTTCGGGGCTTCGCTTTGCTGGCGTGGGAGCGATTTGCGGCTCGTGTTCGGTGACGTCGAAGTTTGGAACTGGCAGTTTGCTGGACTGGTGTTTAGTTTTGGTCAAGTAGCTGGCCAGACGATCCTGCAAGCCAACGCGGTTAGCGGCGCTGGAAATCGATTCGCCTTGATCACCAAACTCTGACGGGTGAGGAAGCTGAACGACCGGACGGGATTGGCGTTGCGGTTGTTGGTACGCCTGGCGTTGCGGTTGCTGGTACGCCTGGGCTGGAGCCGGTCGTTGCGGAGCAGCATAGGCCGGTTGAGGCGGCAGGTATGCAACGCGTTGAGGCGGTACGGAATGGCGAGTGGGCGCCACGTGAACTGGCGGCATGGCCGGTCGAGCTCGATAGTTTTGCGGTTGGGCAGAAACTAAGTGGCCTTCGGCGGTTTGCGGCTTGCCAATACGGAACGACTTTTCGGCCGTTTCCATGAGGTATTCTTGTTGAGCCGCGTAGGCTTTTTGGGCAAAGCCAGAATCCGCCGCCTGTTCGGTTTGGGCGCGGACCATTTGAGCTTTTAAAGCATTGGCTTGTTGCCGCAGAAACTCTTTTTGGCTGGTCTGAGCGTTGATCGAACTGGCTGGCAGTAAGGCCGCGGCACTTAGCAAGAGAAAGGCAACGCCCCGCTTGAGTGAGTCGTTGTGAGCGTTTCGCTTGCGCCGATCCCGCAGTTTGCGGTTGGCCTGCGAAACGTCTGCGAGCGCGGAGCTCTCAACGTCACTAGTTGTGGTCGTCTGAATGAGACTCCGAGGTGTAGTTCGGAGCTTCGGAAGTAATGGAAATATCATGTGGGTGGCTTTCTCTAACACTTGCCGCCGACACCTGTATAAATGTGGCGTCATGTCGCAGCTGGTCAATGGTTTGCGTGCCGCAATAACCCATTCCGGCGCGCAACCCGCCTACTAATTGGTAAACGAAGTCGCTCAATGCCCCCTTGAACGGAACGCGTCCCTCGACACCTTCGGGAACCAGTTTTCCTGGTCCTTCGTCGGCCTGTCGGTAACGTTCACTTGATCCCTTAGCCATCGCGCCAAGTGACCCCATACCTCGGTAAGCCTTAAAAGTCCTACCTTGATACAAAATGGTACGGCCCGGGCTCTCTGCCAGTCCGGCAAATAACCCGCCAATCATCACGCAACTTGCTCCCGCCGCAATTGCTTTGGTGATGTCGCCGGAGTAACGAATTCCTCCGTCAGCGATGATTGGTGTGTTGTGTTGGTTGGCGACCTCGGCGGCTTCGTAAATCGCAGTGATCTGAGGAACTCCAATTCCACTGACCACTCGCGTTGTACAAATTGACCCAGGACCAATTCCAATTTTAACGGCATCTGCCCCTGCTTCGATTAACGCTTCACAACCAGAGGCTGTGGCAACGTTGCCCGCAATGACATCGATGTCCCATTTTTCCTTGATCGCTCGAACTGTATCAATTACGTTTTTCGAGTGACCATGGGCACTGTCAACGATCAAAACATCCACGTCCGCTTCAATTAGCTTTTGTGCACGGTCCAAATCATGCACGCCAACTGCAGCGCCGACGCGAAGTCGCCCGAGCTTGTCTTTGCAAGCATTAGGGAAACGTCGCATCATGTCGATGTCACGAATCGTTATAAGACCCTTCAGTTTCCTTTCTTCGTCAATCAGTAAAAGCTTCTCCACCTTTTTTGCCGTTAATATCTTCTCAGCTTCCTCAAGCGTTACATTTCCCGTAGCCGTAATCAACGGCTCGCCTGTCATGACCTCGGAAACCGCGACATCATTGGTTTCTAGGAATCGCAGGTCGCGCCGAGTGAGGATTCCTGCTAGCGTTCCGTCTGCTTGCACAATTGGCACGCCGGAGACGTTGTGCTGAGCCATCACTTCTTTGGCGGCACCGACGGTGGTGTCGGGCGGCAGTGTGATGGGGTCAACGATGATGCCGTTGGCGGATCGTTTTACTTTGTAGACTTCTTCGGCTTGGACTTCGGAGGGCATGTTTTTGTGGATCACGCCGAGGCCGCCGACTTTGGCCAGGCCGATCGCCATCGAGTGTTCGGTGACGGTGTCCATGGGGGAGCTGATGAGCGGTATGTTAAGGCGGATTCGTTTGGTCAGCTGAGACGAAACGTCTACTTCAGAGGGAACCACTTCGCTGTAGCGGGGTTCGAGCAGGACATCATCAAAGGTAATAGCGGTGTGACGAATTTTATCTTGCATTTTGAAGGCCTCAGCCGTTCAGGGGTGAAACGATGAAGCGGCACATTATGTCACGTTTTGGCCTCGATGACAATTGACCTAGATCGCAGTTGTGAACATTCGGCCGAGGATTGCAGCGCGGGCAGTCGCGAAGAAGAGCTGTGGGGCGGCAGCTGGGCTGAGGTGGGCGGGATTTGAGCGGCAAGCGGAAGTAATTGGCCATTTTCTTTGGCCACGACCCGTTATCGGGCACAGTGTCAGGGGGCACTGCTTCAGGAGTGCCGCGTGCCGGGGCAGCGCGTCAAGAGTGACGCCCGGGATGATTGTTGAACCATCCGTTTAGATCGGTGGAAATCCGTGGCTAGTTTTGATGGTAGTGCGAGAGATTCTAGCCACGGATCAATAAAGATTGATCCTGACCGATTGCAAGGCAACGGACAAGGTAGTGGTCTGTGAAAGATAAAGATTAGGATCGAAACATGTAGCCGGACTCGCCAGAGTTCGGTTTCCTCTGAATCAAACTGAATTCTGGCGAATCCAGCTACCCTAAAGTT
>JALZWN010000250.1 GCA_023300235.1 Mariniblastus sp. | reverse complement strand
CCGGAGTATCTCAAGCCGTCGGCAGCTGTTTGGCTGAGTGGATGGTTAAAAAACATTTTAGGTCGGGGACAGCTAGGTCAGCCTGCTACCATCAACCGATGAAAAACGTTAACATTTGCACGACCGGCAAAGTCCCCTGCGGCATCGGCTTCCAGCCTGTGGTTGGTTCGACGTAGGTTGGAAGTCGATGCCGCAACAACCAAGAACAACGATACAGGAAAATAGCATGGCCGCCATCGACGGATTTTTGTTTGCATGGAATAAGAATAAAACTTACGGCGCGAGTTTGATCGCGGATTTGGATCAGTCGCAGATGAGTCAGCAGATTGCTCCTGATGGCCAAGCCGCCGCGAACCATCCGGCTTGGGTTTACAGCCACCTTGGTGTTTACTTCCCCGTGATCGAAGCGATTATTAAAGGCGAAACGTTCGACGATCCCAAAGAACACAAGTTTGGGATGCAGTCCAAGCCCTCCAGCGATGCGTCCGAGTACGCGTCCAAAGAACAATTGTTGGCAGATTTCGAAGCCGGCCACGACCGAGTTGCCCAGTTGCTGCGACAAGCTGGCGACGCGGTTCTTGATAACAAGATTACGCTGGCTCGTTGGGAACCCGTGATGCCAACTGCTTCACTGGCGTTGCCGTACCTGATGCTGAACCACGAGAACGTTCACTTGGGCCAGATTAGTGCTTGGCGTCGCATTCAGGGTTTGCCAAGCGTTTAGTCATCGGCCAGCGCGTGCTGATCGTATTCTCTTGTCGTCATTTTATTTTCAAACGTTATCATGGCCGGACCGACTCAACTTAGCTTTATCGAACAGCGAACCGAGCAAATCAAGCAGTTGCCTGGTTTTAAAAAAGGCTATCGTGTGCCCACGTCGGCCAACCCGTCGGATCAAAAGTTCATTGCGAAGCTTGTCGAGCCGATTTTAGACGAGGATTTGCAGGAGATCTTTTCCGCGTTGCGAAAATCGTTTGGGCTGAAGCGAAAAGAAATCTCCGTCGACGGTCCGTTTGAGGGCGGCGGGATCGTGACCACACCGTTCTTCGATTACGAGGTCCGAGTTTCGATTGACGAGGAAACGCCTTCGCGGGTTATTTTTGCTCGGTCGATCACCAACATCAGCGATTTTTCAAAGCTGTTGAGCGATCCGTTCGATGATGTTTTTGGGAAACGGTTTTCAACGTTGATTGTGGAAGTCGAAAATGAAATGGATCTGGAAACGATCGTCGACACCATCGAAGATGAAGACCCCGAAGGCATTAAAGTCGATTACGATAAAGATCTCACTTGGTGCGAGATTCAAGTCCTCGGCTCGACAGCCACCATCGTTGCCGAAGCCCATTCGATCCGCGTGGAGTCAGTCCGCGAGACCACGCCGAAGCAGTTGCTGGATTTGTTCACTGATATTCAACAGCAGTTCATGGCGAAACTGGATTTGTCTGATGTTTCGATGGGGTAGTTTGTTTTATATCGTTCGGCCCAGCGGCGCAAACAAACTCTAAAACGTGATCACAAAATGAAGGCTCAAACTATCTCCACCATCGTGTTCGCCAGTGTGGCGATACTGTTGGTTAGCGTCTGGGGGTGGCAGACCGTTTTAGATTCCGCCCAAGAGAGCTTCGCATTTGACTACATAGAAGTTTTTTACCAAATGAAAACGCAAGCCAACACTGGTCAGGTTACACCTGACGAAGCGGTCAGCTACATCGAAAGCTATTACCCAAGCGGCACAAAGTTAGCTGAAAATAGCAATCTTGGGCGTGCTATCGAGCGAGTGCGTTTTGAGGTGATCAGCGAAATCAAGGAACAACACAACAAGGCAAACATCGCGCGTCCGTAGAGTAATAAAAGTGGGGGAAGTGAGCGAGCCGACGAGATGAATTGCGTGATTTCCCATCGACTAGAAATCGACATTGAAGTCATGCACCTCATTTCACGAGACCGTCTGTTACACGCCCGACCAAAATTAACACCGAGTGAATCGCGGTGGAGCTTGGCGTTTTGAGGATCTTAAAACACTCCTTGTGAAGTGCTGGCAAATTGCTTGCGGGAAACTGGCAAACGATGCGGTCGTATTTGCATCGTAAACAACCGGTTTTCTCCAGCAATTCTTGCTAAAACGGTCGGTTTGTGCTCCGTCTTACTTGTTGGATCAAATCGTCGTTGAATCGCTATTTGTCCTAGCATTCGGTTGGGGTAGATTGACAGCTACGGTGCTGAGGAGATGCCCCAACTGGGAATTTCTGCCAGCACCTGAACCAAGCGGTATGAGTTTTCGTAACGCTTGGAATCAGATGTCCTCGTGGCCAAGGTTTCTCGATTGAGACGCTTGGGTATACCGTGGGACGTCTGGCGTTTCTGAAGGATTTAGAAACGAGCCGCCCAGCTGATGTGTGAACGCTCTTACGAGATGTTCTTGGTTTTCGGTTGGTAGAGTGAAATGTAACATCCATGGAAGGATCAGGCATGCGTTTGCCCAGTCGCTATTTTGTCGCCATCGCATTTTGTTGTTTGGCCTTCTTGTCGGTCTTGAGCAGCACCTCGGTCGCTCAGCCTGCACTAGGCCAACGGTTGATGAATCGGTTTCAGAATCAATCGCCCGTCGAATCAACAAATTTCATCGTTTACGCAAACGATCGAATCATGGCGGCTAAAGTAAGCCAGGCTGCCGAAGGTTTTCGCAAAACGCTCGCCGCTGACTGGCTTGGCCGCGAACTGCCTGCTTGGCCGCAGAAATGTCCGATCTATGTGGAGCTCGAACCGCATGCTGGCGGCGAGACCAGTTTTGCGTTTCAAATGCACGGAGGCCAACGTGGCGTGCCAGTTGATTGGGAAATGAAGATCTATGGCTCGCCTGAAAGAATTCTCGACGCGGTGCTGCCCCACGAAATCACTCACACAATCTTTGCGACGCACTTTGGTCGCCCGCTGCCACGCTGGGCTGATGAAGGAGCTTGCACGACGGTCGAACATGTGTCCGAGCGATACAAGAATCATCAGATGCTGCTTGAGTTCCTGACCACTTCACGCGGGATTCCTTTCAATCGCATGTACACGATGAAGCAGTATCCCAGCGACATCTTGCCGTTGTACGCTCAAGGGTATTCGTTGGCGAAGTATTTGATTTTTCAAAAAGGCAAGCGGCATTTTTTGAACTACATCGATCGAGGAATGCAGTACGACGAACAAGGTGGCGGGATCGCCGGTTGGAATCGTGCGACCAGCGAGTTTTACGGGTTTGAAGACCTGTCCGATTTGCAGCTGTCTTGGGTTGGTTGGGTTCGTAGCGGTAGCGATCAAGATGCGGCTGCGAAGCTGGCCAAAAGAACGCAACCCGAACCGCCCACGACGATTCGTCAGTCGCGTCAAACGTTTACGAGTGCCGCCCCGCGATCTGCACCGCAAGCGAAATCTAGCACGCAAGTCCGATCGTTGATGGACACCGATACGGCAAAGGTGCCTTTTTCAAATCAGAATGACAGTTGGTACGCATCGCAAATGCGTAGCGACGCGACCGCACGGGCGGCTCGCCGAGTCAACGCGACTTATACTCGGAAGGCGGTTTCGGTGGAAGGTAAAGTTGATCCTCGAGAACCCGTCGAATCGATTCGTGACTCTCGTTTGACGTCGCCGGTGGGTTCGGTTTTTAGGTAAGATCCCAAGCTAGTGGTCTGTCAGTGTTGAACTTTAGGGTAGCTGGATTCGCCAGAATTCAGTTTGACTTAGAGAAAACCGAACTCTGGCGAGTCCGGCTACATGTTTCGATCCTAATCTTTATCTTTGACAGACCACT
>JALZWN010000249.1 GCA_023300235.1 Mariniblastus sp. | reverse complement strand
CAGGCTGGAAGCCCATCTCCACATTTTTTAGGTCCATCCGGGTTGATTGTGGGTGGCTTAATAAGCAGGCAATTGGTTTCCCAGTAACCTTATCGAAAAAGGGTGCCATGTTTACGCGATCAGAAAAGGACTTATTCGCGAAAGCCCCCTTGGAAAACATGCTCACGGGATTTTCCCAAGACCACATCCGACGCGTAAGCATGCCAATACTCAGGAGACACCATTGCCCTCTAATCCGTGTTGCATGGCACCCGGCCTGTGATAAAACGCTTGCAATGTACCTACCCGAGCCACAATAAACTCAGAAGAACAATTTTTTAGGCTTCGGTGAAGCATCTTAAATCAACAAGCCCATCAACAATCCCGTTAGCCAGGACTTTCACGGCTTCCTTGCTAACGCGTTGGACTGTCAGAACGCCAAGCTTCAAAAACGATTTACCCAGGTACTGTCGCTACTTGTTTTTGGCGTCAGGTCAACTAGAAGTCGTATTTGAGCCCGAACGCCAACACGGTTGAGTTGGCGGTCACGTCAGTGCGTATTGAAGCGGGGCCTAGGTTGCCGAAGGCTTGGGTGCGGTAGAACGCTTTTTTGGCGTCGGCAAACAAACTGATACGATCGTTGATCCGTCGCTCTACGCCCAGTTGGAGAACAACGGCAGCATCGTTGTCGATGTCGAAGTTTCGGATGGCGCCGTCGATGGTTTTGTATTGAATATTGTAGTTGATCCCACCGCCGACGTAGATGGAAGTTTTTGGCGTCACGAAGAAATGACGTTGCAAGGTGAGTGCAACCGGCGCGAAACGAGTCGTCCCATAAGGCAGTCCGCCAAACGGCCCCGTGCCCGTTATATCTAATTTCGGTGGCACGCCGGCGCTAAAGGTTGCCGTCCAGACCGGTGAAAGTTGGTAGCCGATGTCAAACGCAAACGTCGTCGCATCGCTAATGTCTACACCCGCCCCAGGAACTACGGCGCCATTGGCGCGGATCGTCGAGCCTTCGCCAAATAGTATCACAGCGACGCCCAAACGAACGAACCATGGGTTGTCAGCGATCTGGTCTTCTGCGAAGTAGTTCGCGCCAACCGGTTGAGCGTCAGGCTGTTGGTCCCAGGTTGAAGCTTGCGGCGTAGCCAAAGCAGAGGCGCCGGCCAAGCAGTTGTTGCACGGAGTGCTGTAGTCCGGTGCGTAGGGCTGGTGAGACAGTTGTTGGGCGTTGGAGTGATTGATATGGGTAAACAGGTTTACGGATATCAGGCAGAGCAAACTTATGTACGTTTTAAGTCGGAACATGGTGTGTTCACGTGATTAATGTAAGGGCAAGCAAAGTTTTCGGGAGTAAATCAAGGAGCCGTTATTTTGATTTCGGTTACATATCTAACGGTTCGCAAAGCAATTTACTGACAAATGGCGTTTTACTGTTAGACAAGCGAGAAGTTATACAGGTGGTATCACCTGCAGGACACGAATTCAAACAGGGGGGGGGCTAGTAGCAGTTTGGTGCGCCGTGTTAGGGGGGGCCTGCAATGTGTCTAAACGGGGGTGGCGAGGGGGTTTTGCGCATAATGCCTTTCGCGAGTAGGGCTTTGGAATGGCGGCAGACGCAGCTGTTTGTGGCGGATTCTGGCACTTCATGCTGGTTGCAAGGTGGTTTGAATTGGCGATAGCGAGTTGGACAAAGAGCAGGGTTTAGTGCAGAATAGTTTACCTAGATCTACTTCTACGTAACGAGCCGTTGATCGTAGAAGCTTGGTTTTACAGAGATGTTGTTTACGGCTAGACGAAGTTTCAATTGTCCGCCTTGATTTGAAGAGATGATTTTATGAAGCGCTTCCGCAAGCTGTTCTGCCTCGACGTCACCTCTGTTGGTACTCAAAAATCGCTCCGACGCAGAAAAGAAAGTTGCAGCCAAGCTTCGTATGAGTCGCTGGAGCAACGACAACTGTTGGCCGCCATTACTTGGACCAGCGGAGATATTACTGGCGACAATGTGGTTTCGACAAACGGCACTTCGGTGTTTGCGATTAGCGGTTCTGCTGGGTCGGGATCCCAGACGGTAAATGGAGTCAACTTTGTCCATGCGGCTCGTGGTGTTGCCAGCGGAGTGGCTCAAAACCAGTCGCCCGGCAATGAGTCGTTGGTTACCACGATCCAAAACGATAACACTGAATCGTTCGAGAGCGGTGGGCTTGGTGCGGTGGGTGAGATTATTGGGGGAGGATGGTGGGGGGCCAGTACAGGGAGTACTGCCACGTTGACGCTGACGGGGCTTGCCGTCGGAGATTTGTACGAGGTGCAGATTTTTTCAAGTGATGCTCGTGGCGATAGAGACCAAGGCTTCGTTACAAGTTTGGGAGATGGCCTAGGCGGAACCGGCGTTGATCTGCAGCTCAACAACCAACCCAATGGCAGTCCAGCCGGTGACTTTGGCATTGGAACGTTTACAGCTGACGCGACGACTCAGACGATTGAATTGGCTGGTGTGCTAGATGGTGCCGCCAATGGGGGGCGGGTGCAAGTTAACGCAATTCAGTTGCGTCTGGTAGAGCCGCCGATGCTTTTGCAGGGGGCCGTTCCAGTGATCAATGAATTTTCGGCGTCCAATGCCGGCATTATCGATGACGACAACGGAAACTCGACCGACTGGATCGAGATTTACAATGCGGGTGAAGATGCGGTGGATTTGTCAGGGTACACGCTGACGGATGATCCAACCAATATTGCCAAGTACATTTTCCCGGAGACATTGCTTGCTGGTGGTCAGTATTTGATCATCTTTGCTGGTGATGATGCTGACCCGACCTCGGGTACTGATTTGTATACGGAGTTTGGGCTGAGCAGTTCTGGCGAGTATCTTGGTTTCTATGATCCTGCTGGGAATGTGGTGTCGGAGTTTGGGGTCAATGGCACGGACTACCCTGCTCAGTTTCAAGATGTAAGCTACGGCTTAGTGAACGATGGCGATTTTGACTCGGTAGCGTTCTTTGCAACGCCCACGCCAGGTTCGGCCAACGTCGACTCGGTGGATGGTGTGATTCAAGCGTTGCCGACGGTCAGTGTCGAACGAGGGTTCTACGAACAGGCGTTTGCTGTTGATATTACTTCGCCGGCTTTGGGGGCGAGTATTGTTTATACGACCGACGGATCCGAGCCAAGTTTGACCAACGGGACGCGGGTGGATCCCGCGAATCCCAATTCGTTGGTGCAGTTCAGTTTGTTGATTGATGAAACCACGTCGTTGCGGACGGCAGCGGTTAGAGATGGTTTTGTTACTCGCGGATCGACCACGCACACTTATGTTTTTCTTAACGATGTGATTTCATCGGATGTTCTGAGTACCACAATCACTAACCAGTATTCCAATCAGGAACTGCGGGATGGATTGTTGAGTATTCCGACGTTGTCATTTAACTACGACACCGAGATTAACGATAGCTTTGATCCGGAACAGCCGGCTTCGGTTGAATGGCTTGCCCCAGATGGAAGTGAAGGTTTTCAGATTGATGCAGGCATCAGTGCTTTCGGTGGATTCTTTACTACGTTCGAGAAAAAGAGCTTTCGAATTGAGTTCCGTAGTGAGTACGGTGCATCCCAGCTAGAGTTTCCGCTGTTCGAGGGTTTTGACAACGGCATTCCGGCTAGCGAATCGTTTGATAGTCTCGATTTTCGGTCGGGCTCACACGATAGAACGCAGCGTGGCTTTGGTTTGTCGAACCGATTTGTTGACGACACGCTCTTGGAGGCCGGCCATGCTGTGCCTCATGGACGCTATGTTCACATCTATAATAATGGCGTTTACTGGGGCCAGTATCACATGCGTGAGCGGTGGGACGCCGACTTCCTGTCTCAGTATTACGGTGGCGATGAAGACGATTACGAAGCCGTCAATGGGAACGTGAATAATGGAAATCCGACTCCCAATGGTTGGGGGTTTGGAGAAGTGTATGATGGTACTGGGGAGGCGTGGGAGAATATCACGACGCTGGCTGATCAAGATGGTAGTGGCAACCCGACCGGTGGCTATCAGCAGCTAAAAGAAGTCGTGAACTTGCCGCAGTACATTGACTACATGCTGATCTATATGGCGGGTAGTTCAGAGAACGAAT
The DNA here is from genome assembly GCA_023300235.1 of Mariniblastus sp. Classification (GTDB taxonomy): domain Bacteria; phylum Planctomycetota; class Planctomycetia; order Pirellulales; family Pirellulaceae; genus Mariniblastus. The sequence continues at coordinate 20,670 of JALZWN010000249.1, read as the reverse complement.
ATCGGTCAGGTGGATCGATAGATGGTTCGGTGCCGTACACCTTCACGTTGAATGATGCCGACGGTTGGTTGCGAGGCACTGGCGACAGGACTGATAATGCTGGGCCGAGTAATATTCTCGGCACGCTGGTAGACGAGGCAGATCCTGAATTCATGGCCTTGTATGCCGATAGAATTCAAAACATGTTTGGTGAGGGCGGTGTTTTAGGTGAGGAGCGAGCTACCGCGCGTCTGCAAGAGCGACTTGACGAAATGGAACTAAGTTTCGTTCTGGAGTCTGCCCGCTGGAATAGCATTGGCGAGGCTCGTACGCCGCAGTCTTTCGATGCCGCGGCTAATGCGGCACTTACGAACATGCTGCCGAACGTCGGTCCGACGATGATCGCGAACTTCCGAGCTCGAGGGCTGTTCCCAAGTGCCGATGCGCCGGCATTTGATATTAACGGTGTGTTTCAAAACGGTGGCGCTATCGCAGCCGGAGATATTCTTACGCTCGATGCCACTGAGACGGTTTACTTTACGACCGACGGGACGGATCCGCGGCTTGTCGGCGGTGGCATCAGCCCTAACGCAATTCTTTATGACCCATCAACGAGTGTCTCGAGTGTTATTCCGCTTGGTTCAGAGTGGCGTTATTTGGACGATGGTAGCAATCAGGGAACGGCTTGGCGAAGCCCCACTTTTAATGACAGTAGTTGGGCGTCAGGCGGCGGGGAGCTGGGGTACGGCGACAATGACGAAGAAACAACGGTTAGCTTCGGTGGTAATGCGAGCTTTAAGCACATCACAACTTACTTTCGTCACGACTTTACGATTGACGAGAGTTTTGATTCGGCGGAGCTGGAGCTTACCTATGACGATGGTGCCGTTGTCTATCTGAATGGTAATTTGGTCGACGTGGTTAACTTCAGCCAGAGTGTGAACCAGATCAATTACCTAACCGCAGCGCAAGGGGCTCCCGGTGACAATGCAAAGATAACGTTTGATGACATTGCTGGCCTCTTGGTCCAAGGTTCCAACACGCTGGCAATTGAGATTCACCAAGCTTCGCGAACCAGCAGTGATATTTCGTTCGATGTGAAACTTGACTTATTCACCGAACTCAACAACCCGGCAGCGATTTCACTGACCACTTCGACGAATGTTCAAGCGCGAACGTTTGAAAATGGCGAGTGGTCGGCGGTTCGCGATGCGACGTTCGTGATTCCGGCTGCACAATCAGATTTGAGGATTTCAGAGATTCAGTTCAATCCGGCAGATCCTTCGGTTGCGGAGATAGCCGCTGGTTTCGATAACAATGATGATTTCGAGTTCATTGAACTGTTCAATCCTAACATCGCCAGCTCGATCAATTTGAATGGTGTGCAGCTGGCCAATGGCGTTGAATTTGATTTTGGTGACTTTGATTTGCTTCCGGGTGAGCGAGTGGTGGTCGTGGAAGATATCGATGCCTTCATGACTCGATACGGTGATAGCAGTACGGTGCTGGGGCAGTGGTCTGGTGGTTTAAGCAATTCCGGTGAATCGATCGATCTGTTGGATAGCGAGATGAATGAAATCATGTCGGTCAATTACGGCGACGGTGACCCGTGGTATAACGCCGCTGATGGGTTGGGGTTTAGCCTCGTGCTGGAGGATCCTGCCAATACACCGGTAGAAGCATTGGGCAAATATTACAGTTGGAGATCAAGTACTCTGCTGGGTGGCACTCCGGGCGCTGCCGCAGTGGATCGGTCGGGGGTGGTGGTTAACGAAGTGCTCGCGCATACGGATCTTCCACAGTCGGATTCGATCGAGCTGTTCAACCCAACTGGGGCCGCGATCAATGTTGGCGGTTGGTATTTGAGCGACGCGGGGGATGATTTGCAAAAGTATCAGATCCCCGCGGGAACCGTGATTTCGGCCGGCGGCTATCTTGTCTTTGATGAATCGGACTTTAACGTATCGGCCACTGGGTTTGCGTTGAGCGGTTCTACAGGGGACCAGGTTTACTTGAGTCAATCGGTGGGTGATTTTGTGGCTCTTCAAGACGCGGTTGAATTCGGTGCGACCTTCAATGGCCAATCGGTCGGTCGACTGCCTAATGGCACTGGACGTTTGACTCGGCTTGCGGCCAATTCCTTTGGCAGTGCCAATGGCGAAGCTGAGGTAGGTCCGCTGGTAATCAGCGAAGTCAATTATCATCCGGAGTCACCGAGTGCCGCGGCGCTGGGGATTGATCTAACGTTAACGGATAACGATCTCGAGTACATCGAAGTTGCCAATCCAACTTCGGCAACGATCGATTTGACGGATTGGCGGATTCGTGGCGAAGCGGACTTCGACTTCGCGCCGGGAACGAGTTTGGCTGCCGGTGAAGCGATCATCGTGGTTTCCTTTGATCCGACCGATTCGTTGAACGTAAACAAATTGGCCGCATTTTTAACACACTACGATATTGATGCGGGTGTGACGATCGTTGGCGGTTTGTCGGGTTCGCTATCAAACAGCAGTGGACGCATCGCGTTGCAGCAGCCGGACACGCCGGACTTGTTGGGAGTGATCCCGCATGTTGTGGTCGACGAAGTTATTTATGACGATTTGTTACCGTGGCCAGATGCCGACGGGACGGGGCAGTCGCTTCATCGCGATGATCTTAATAGCAATGGAAGTTTTGCTTCTAATTGGATTGCAGCTACGCCGACACCGGGAGCTTTTGAATCCGAGTTCTTGCTGGGCGATGTTAATCAAGACGGGTTGGTTAACTTCCTTGATATCTCGCCATTTATCAGCTTGTTGGGCTCGGGTGGTTTCTTGGCCGAAGCGGATGTCGATGGTAGTGGCGACGTTGACTTCTTGGACATTAGTCCGTTCATTACCTTGCTGAGTTCGCAGTAGTTGAGGCAAGTGTTGCTGTGGAACGCAGCAAGGGCTGCCATGGTTTTTAGGGATTTGATTTAGCCATTCACTAATGGTCGTTTTTCACACCAAGGCCGTGGTTTTATTGAATCGATTTGAGAATCGATAATTGGCTGGCTTTGAAATGGTCTCTCTCGCCCGTCAAATGATCCTTGGACGACGGCTTTGATTAAATTCAAAGCCGTTGTTTTTTTGCTCTTCAATAATTCACAACCTCTCTGTGAAAGGCGGCATTGGTGACCTTGCTTAGCGTTGGCAAGGAACTGAACACAAGACAGGCTGGAAGTACTTATCGGCTGCGCCATCTATATCAACCAGCCCTGGCGCGGCGGTTTTCTATAAGACGATTTGATGGTGGTATGTTCGGGCTGCTGATTTATCGATGTAGGCAGATTGAATTCTTTATGGTGAAGAGTACGATGTCGTCCTTTGGGATTTGTTTTCTAACAATGATTAAATCGGTACGAACTGATATGTATAAAGTGCTTTTGTGTTTTGCTGCGGTTGTTTGTCAGTGGTTTGTTTTGTCGAGCAACGATCTTGTTGCTCAGGAGGCTGTTGCTGAGCAGTCCGCTTCTGAGGAAAAACTCGACATCTATCATGACACTTGGATTGACCGCAATAAAAACGGCAAGCAAGATCCTTATGAAAATCCGGAATTGTCCGTCGATGAACGCGTCAAGGATTTGCTGGGGCGGATGAACATCGATGAAAAGACCGCCCAGATGGGGACGATCTACGGATACAAACGCATTCTTAAAGACCCTCGCCCTACTCCAAAATGGAAAACGAGAGTCTGGAAAGACGGCATCGGTAACATCGACGAACATTGCAATGGTGTCCGGGCTTATCACGAAAATGTTGAACTAGCCACTCACTGCGATATCTTGAACGAGATTCAACGTTGGTTCATTGAAGAGACACGACTTGGTGTGCCAGTCGATTTTACCAACGAAGGTATCCGCGGTGTCTGTCACAGCGATGCTTGCAACTTTCCGACTCAGCTTGGCGTCGGTGCGACTTGGGACAAAAATCTCGTTCGTCGAATTGGAGAGATTACTGCGATCGAAGGTAAGGCGTTGGGGTACTCAAATATTTACTCGCCGATTCTGGACGTGGTTCGTGATCCTCGATGGGGCCGGACGATCGAATGTTATGGGGAGTCACCGTTCCATGTGGGCGAAATGGGAATTCAGCAGTGTCGGGGGATTCAGTCAAAAGGCGTGGCTTCAACGGTCAAGCACTTTGCGACTTACAGTACTCCTAACGGTGGTCGAGATGGAAAGGGACGAACGGATCCGCAAATTCCTTTTCGCGATATGCATGAGATTTTGATGCAGCCATTTGAGAAGGTGATCAAGGAAGCCAAGCCGAAGGGCGCGATGAGTTCGTATAACACTTACGATGGCGTGCCAGTGACTGGCAGTTCATACTTTTTGACGGATTTGTTGCGTGGTGAGTACGGGTTCAAGGGGTATGTGGTTTCCGATAGTGGTGCGGTCGATCGTTTGAAGTCGCAGCATAAAACTGCCAAGGATTGGAAGACGGCGATTGAGCACGCGGTGAAGGCAGGGTTGAACGTGCGTACAAACTTCCAAAAGACCGAAAAGTTTGTGCTGCCACTTCGCGAACTTGTCGCTGAAGGGCGTTTGTCGGAGGAGCTGATCGATTCGCGAGTGGCGGATGTTTTGCGAGTGAAGTTGGAGCTGGGTTTGTTTGACAAGCCGTTTGCTGATGGTGAAAAGGTTACTGGTATCATTCACAACGAGGATCATGAAGCCGTCACGCTTGAGGCAGCTCGTAAAGCGATTGTTTTGTTGAAGAACGATGGTGTGTTGCCGCTTGATGAGAAAGCTTATGCCAATGTGTTGATCACCGGTCCGTTGGCTGACGATCCGCTACCGATGATCAGTCGCTATGGCCCGGGTCGCTCGGACGTGATCACGCCGTTGGCAGGGATCAAGAATTTTCTTGGAGACAAAGCAAAGGTGACTCATGCGAAGGGCTGTCACTACTTTGATGGAAAGTTTCCAGGTTCGGATATCATGCGAATCCCACCGACAGATGCAGAGAAAGCCGAGATCGCCGATGCGGTGAAGCTGGCCGAGCAATCGGATTTGATTATCGCTTGTGTTGGTGACACGCATGATACGGTTGGCGAATCCAAGAGTCGGGTGAGTTTGGATTTGCCCGGTCACCAGAATTTGTTGGTGCAAGAGTTGGTGAAAACGGGTAAGCCGGTGATCGTTGTGTTGATGCCAGGCCGAGCCGTGTCGATTAACTGGATCGACGGGAACGTTCCCGGTATTCTTTGTGCGTGGCATGGTGGGGAAAAGGTCGGCCAAGCGATCGCGGAGACTTTGTTTGGAGCGAACAATCCTGGTGGAAAGCTGCCGATCACGTTCCCAAAAAGCGTCGGTCAAATTCCGTTGGCGTTTCCAGCGAGAAACGGTGCTCATGGCGGGCAGAGCAAAGGGCATGATCCCAACGGCTGGGGTAAGTCCCGCGTGCTTGGTCCGTTGTATCCATTGGGGCACGGTTTGAGCTACACCAAGTTCGATTATAAGAATTTGAAAGTCGAACCAGCAGCTCCAACAGCGAACGACAAAATTACAATCACTTGCGAGGTGACCAACTCAGGTGACCGCGATGGTGACGATGTGGTTCAGTTATACGTTCGCGATTTGGTTGGAACGATCACGCCGTTCTCGAAAGTTTTGCGAGGGTTTGAGCGAGTTGCGATTCCAGCTGGTGAAACGAAAACCGTTACCTTTGAGCTTGATCCGCAACGCGATCTGAAAACGATGGGGCCAGGTCATAAATGGATCGTTGAGCCCGGTGAGTTCGAAGTGATGATCTCCGAGTCATCCGCCGACGAAGCGGTAAAGCAAACAGGTAGCTTTACAATCAAAGAGTAGGCCAATGAAGGGTTGGTGTGCGGTAGACTATTTAGCCGAAAGTTCGAATGGGATATTTTCTAGTAGTGCTTGCCTCAATCGTATTTGCATTTCTTGGATTTGCGATTGAGGTTGCTCAGGGCAATATTTCACATGTCGAAAATGGACGAGAACCGAATGCTGGGTTCGCGTTGTTTCCAGTTATTCCATTTCTTCCGATGCTCTTTGTTGCCGCAGTTTGGCTTGCTAATGCACTCGATGACAACCTTGGGTTCTGGCTGTTTTCAGCTTATACGATCTGGCACGTTCCAGCGCGGTGGTTACAGCAAAAGCGGTTAAACAAAAAACTCGACCAGCTTAAAGGTGGTGGTTTCCCCAGTGTGTGAAAAGGGCTGCTCGTTAGTTGATGCAGTAGCTGAATCAGGGAACTTAGTCTTTCAAAATCTCGTCGATCGTGTCGCGAGAGACCGAGTGATAACTGGGTCGCGCGATGGTGTAGATTTCTTTGGCGAGTGCTTTGCCGGATTCGGTTTCGACGAGCTTGGTGTAGAGCGGTTCGAGGAATTTGCGTCTCCCCTGCCCTGTCAAAAATGATTTTAGTTTAGGCATCGCTGGTTGGTAGTCGGCGGCGATGACCAGCAGCAACCAGTCGTGGGTGATTTCGGAGTTGCCCGACTCGGTGAACTTGAACTGAGTATCCAAGGCCGTCATTTGTTCGGCGGACAGCGGTGATTTGAGCGTTCGGAGAAAGTGGTTCCAGTGGTGAGTCGTCCAGTCGGCGGTGTTGAAATCACTGGCGATCGCCGACGGTTTGGTGCCGACGGTGAATGCTTTTGCAGCGGCAGCGACTTTTTCGAGTTCTTCGGTTTTTACAACCGGCATCGTGTCTGGGAGGCCCGCCGAATAAACCCAAGCATCGAGATCGACGTCGACGGTCAAGTTGGATTTTAAGTGCTTTAAAAATCCTTCGGTCGTCATGCTTTGAAAGGCAAACTTATCAAAGTAGTGTTTCAAAAACGCATCCCATTGCTCGCGACCGACTTTTTCTTCTAACATGCGCAAAAAGAAATACCCTTTGTCATAAGCGATCGAGGTCATGCCGTCGTCGGGGTTGCGACCGGCGAGGTCCAGCTTGAGCCAGGTGTCGCGTTTTTTAAGTTGCAGCACTTCGCGTTGCAGACCGTCGAGGGTTAGTTTGGCGAGCATTTCTGAATAGCGTCGGCCGTAGACGGCTTCCATGATCCGTTGTTCGAAGTACACGGTGAAACCCTCATTGAGCCAGAAGTCGTTCCAGGTCGCGTTGGTCACGAGGTTGCCCGACCATGAGTGAGCCAGTTCGTGAGCGATCAAAGCGACTAGGGAACGATCGCCGGCTAGGATCGTTGGCGTGGCGAAAGTGAGTCGTGGGTTTTCCATTCCGCCGAAAGGAAAGCTGGACGGCAAGAAGATCACGTCGTAGCGATCCCAGCGGTAAGGGCCGTATAGTTTTTCGGCGGCCTCGATCATGCGTTCGGTATCGGCGAGTTCCCAAGCGGCTTTTTTCAAAACCGAACGTTCCGCGTAAACGCCACTGCGATTGCCGACACCAACGAATTTTAAATCGCCAACGGCCAAGGCCAGCAGGTACGACGGGATCGGTTGCTTCATTTGGAATTCATAAACGCCGGTATCGTTTTTCTTTTGCGGGTTTGATGCGCTCATCACGGCCAGCAAGTCCTTGGGTACTAAGAGTTTCGCCGAGTACGTCATGCGAACGCCGGGAGTGTCTTGGCAGGGCACCCAAGTTCGAGCCAAAATCGCTTGCGATTGAGTGAACAAAAATGGATGTTTTTTGTCGGTGGTTTGTTCCGGAGACAACCATTGCACGGCGGCCGCGGTTGGGGTGGTTGAATATTCGACGATGACTTTGGTCGGTTTCTTCGTGACGACAGGAAGGTCAACGGCCAGTCCTTCGCCGATACCTTGGCGGGCCGTTGGTTGGTTGTAAGTCAACGCTTGTCCGTTTTCGGATTTAACACTGCGGATTTCAAGCCCGTCGGAATCGAGTTGCAGTTTGGCTTGTGGATCGGCGCGAAAAAGAGTCAATGTCGCCGATCCAGAGATGCGTTTGGTATCGAAGTTGACTTTCGCGTCCAAGTGCAAGTGTTTGATTTTGACTTGGTCGGGCCTCGCGTGCGAGTGCGGTAGTTGCTGGGCTTCAGCGAGCGGACCGATCGCTATAGGTAAGATTCCGATTGCAAATGCGATCACCATGATGAGTGAACGAGAAACAGCATGAGTGAAAAAACGATCTTGCATGGACGGAGCCCTGGGTGTCGGAGAAGTGAGATTGGCGATTGTGGTGCTAATTCACTTCGCTTTAGTTTTATTGTTGTAGGTGTTGGAAACCAGCGGCTGATTGTAGCGAAATAAAATTTAATCGCACGGTTGTTGGCTGCCTGGTTTTTCGGTTTAATCAAGCCGTGCCCACGAAAAGTTTCATTTTTGTCAACGAGAATTAATGAGCCCAACTGTAACTTTAGTCATCGGCTTGCTGGTGCTGGTTTTGTATTTCGCGGGTTTCTGGTTGCTGCAACGGGCAATTGACAATTCTGCTGTCGTCGATGTGGGCTGGGCGATGTCGGTCGCGTTGGTGGGTGTGTTTTACTGTGTGGTTTCGGGAGGGAATGCCAGCCGGCGTTGGTTGTTGGCGATTTTGATTTTGGGCTGGGCGATGCGGTTGAGTTTGTATTTGTTCAACCGCTGGCGACAGCATCCCGAAGACGAACGCTACACGGCTCTCAAAGAACAATGGGGCGATCAAGCTCAGGCTCGGATGTTTCGCTTCTATCAGATGCAGGCTGCTGGAGCGTTCGTTTTTACTTTGCCGCTATTGGTCGTCGCCAGTCTCGCCGCTCCACTGGGGTGGTTGGATTACGTGGCGATTGCAGTGTGGTCAGTGTCGATCGTTTGTGAGGCGTTGTCCGATTTGCAATTGAAATGGTTTAAGCAAAACAAAGCTAACCAAGGTGAAGTCTGTCGAGCTGGTTTGTGGCGATACTCACGACATCCAAATTACTTTTTTGAATGGCTGCATTGGTGGACTTACGTTTTGCTGGCCGCGACGAGCCCTTGGGTGTTGTTGACTTTGATTGCTCCGCTGGCGATGTGGCATTTTTTGGTGAATGTGACCGGCATCCCAGCCACTGAAGATCGAGCGATCCAGTCGCGGGGCGAAAAATATCGACAGTACCAGCGGACAACGAATGCTTTCTTTCCTGGGTACCCCAAAAACATAGAGGCTGAAAAGTGATTGCACCGTTCATTGACTGGACCGAGCGTGGTTACATGCCGGACAAGTTGGTTCGAATTGGAATTCGACGATTGCTGAAACAGCGGCTGGCTGCCGTGGACCAAGGTAGTCCGGTTGCGAATCAGCAACGGCTGGATTCGTTGATCGAAGAGTTTTCAAACGGCCCGTTGGCTTTGGTGCCGGAGAAAGCCAACGAGCAACACTATGAAGTGCCCGCGGAGCTGTTTGTCAGAACACTCGGCGCGCGACTCAAGTATTCGGGGTGCTACTGGCCGGATAAGGTGACGGATCTTGATCAAGCCGAAGAGGTCGCACTGGTCCAAAGCTGCCAGCACGCGGAACTTACCGACGGCATGGAAATCCTGGAACTTGGTTGCGGCTGGGGATCGCTGTCGTTGTGGATGGCCGAGCATTATCCGAACGCAAGAATTACTTCGGTGTCTAATTCGGCGTCGCAGCGCGAGTTCATTTTACGGCGAGCCAAAGAACGCGGGGTGGACGCGAATCTGAATGTGGTTACGTGCGACATCAATGATTTGCAATGTCAGCAGAAATTCGATCGTGTGGTTTCGATCGAGATGTTTGAGCACGTGCGGAACCACAGGGAGCTATTTCGGCGGATTGCTGGATGGTTAAAAGACGATGGAAAGTTGTTCGCACATATTTTTTGTCATCGCCAGTGGACGTATAAGTTCCAAGACGAAGGCCATCGCGATTGGATGAGCCGCTACTTTTTTTCGGGTGGTGTGATGCCTGGGAATGATTTGTTTTCCGAGTATCAAGACGATTTGCGACTTCAGGAACAATGGAAGTGGGACGGTACACACTACCAAAAAACTTGCGAAGCGTGGTTGCGGAACATGGATCAAGATCGTGGTCAGATTATGCCGCTGCTGGAGAAAACCTATGGGGAAAAGGACGCAGTCCGTTGGTTCAATCGGTGGCGAATGTTTTATTTAGCTTGCAGTGAGTTATTTGGATTCCGTGGTGGCCAAGAGTGGTGGGTGTCACACTATTTATTTTCCAAAAAGTAATTGCCCGAAAAGTTTGACATTCAGTTTTGATTCCTTGATATTACTGGGGCAGTAGGAGCATTGTCGTAAGCATGGAAGGCCTGCAATTCTTTTGATGAGATCTTGTTGTTGAAGATCTGCCTACAAGGAGATGGTTGTGGCTGAATCGGTTTTAGAGGCGATTAGAAACGGAAACTGGGATTACGAACCCCCGACGGTTGATAAAAAAGACTATGATGCGACTTCGGCATTGCCCGGTACCGAAGAAAAGGTCGGGCTGATGGCCGCTCGGGCGTTGAAGGGATTGCCGTTGTGGCACCCCGACGACCGCAGCACGTTCGATGGGAATTTGAGTTGAACGTGCCTTTCATCGAATCGACTTATATACAAACCCTCCTCCCATGCCAAAATTCAACGTCTCGGTCGACCACGAGACTCCGCGTACTGATGCGATTGCCAAGCTTAAAAACTTTTCTGAACAGATGCGACAAGATTCGCCCGTTGAGTTAACGGATGTATCTGAGAGCTGGGATGCTGACGGGAATCTTGAGTTTGCTTTCAAAGCCATGGGCATGACGATCTCCGGTTCGGTCGTGACTTCCGATTCGCAAGTTGTGGTCGCGGGTAAGCTGCCGTTTGCTGCGGTTCCCTTTCGCGGGCAGATTGAACAGCAGATAAAAAAGCAAGTTCAGAGTGCGCTTGGCTAACTGGGCAGGAGGTTGGGGATCGATTCTTCTAGGAATTACTTGATCCGCCAGTATGCACGATGTTTCAACTTCGCAGCATCGGAGTCCAGGGCAAATCGGTTTTACAAATTAGGAAGTCCTATAAATGGGTCCATCCGGGAATTTAGTGGCTGCAAAAGACCAAGGGCCTGACCATTTTTCTAGCCCAGCCGAAGGAACTGAAAGTTCCGCAGGGCTGGGGCGGAATCGCAAGATACATTCAAAGGGCCAACGGCCCGGCAGTTAGAGAACCTGCCGCAGTAGCATTTAACTGCCGGACCGTTGGGCCTTTGTACGTAGCAATGCATCCCAACCCAGCCTTGCAAATTTCGATTTTTAGGCTGGGCTAAATAAACTGCCAGCCCCTTGGGCTTAAACGATTCTCTTTAGTTGCTATCTGTATGCGTTCTCAACGCTGAAAAAACACTACCTATTGAAATCCCGGAATTATTCGCCTCTGCCACTAAAACACCGGAAGTCCTATCAATGGCAGTTCGACGTGTAAGCCAGGAACCCGTGAAAATCCTCGCACACGGGTTTGTTGATTTAATAGTTTTTGGCGAGGCCTAAACAATGTGGTGATGGTGCCTCCAGCTGTCATGCGCGCAGGCATTCTGAAAGTAATTCTAGTGGGCGTTTTTTTTTGACTAAATCAACAGGCCCTCACGCGTCGGGCTACCAGAGCCCCCAAGTTCAACAACTGATTTGCCCTGTATCTGCGCCTTTCTGTATTTGTCCGCTGGTGATTTTAACTTTCTCGTTACTGCTAGCAGCTAGAAGGTGGGGCGGATTGAAATCTATCGCTAACAACTCGATCCGTTGCTATCCTATGACTTGAAAGCGAAGATCAAGGACGGCACTCGCTGCGAATTTGCTTACGTGCAATCGGCCAAAAGACCGATTGCTGCAATGCGGATAGGCCCTCGTCGATTCTTAAAGATCTTCGTCTTCTTCATAAACGGTTGATTGCCGTTCGGTGATCAAAAAAGACTTAGGTGGATCTGGAGAATCGAATGCACTCCCTCAAAAATACAATCATTGCCGTAGGTTTACTTGGCCTGTCGTTTGTTTTTTATCAAATGTCAGCACCGGACCAAAATGATTTCGCGGAAATCGATGAACCGGTTATCACCGATCTTCGGGCCGAGTTGGCCGAAGCGTCACCGGTTGATCGGTTGAAGCTTCCAAGTCTTCAGGGGCCGTCGCCCATAAAAAGCGAAAGCGGTCTGTCAAACTCGTTTGCATCGCTCAAGACAAACGAGTTCAGCCTGCCGTCTCCCAAGATCACCAATCCTTTGGCATCGCCAATGGCTGAACCAAAATTGACTCCACCTGCGATGACATCGCCGAAAAGTTCGTTTGACACCGCGCCGCCAAAATTCAAGCCTCGTCCAGAAGCCAAGTTTGATTTTACTGGGGAGTCAGGTCCCGCATTGGCTCCGCCTGCCGGAGTTGTGCAACGCGATCAAAGTTTGGTCAATGCATTGAAGGCACAACAGAATGCGACCAGCGGAAGTGTGGCAAAAGTTGCTAACACGTTTCAATTAAATCCCTATCACACTCAGGCTGCGGTGCCCGCCCAATCGGCTTCGTTTATACGAGACTCGTCGGTGGTTACCGCTTCGAAGATCGACAACGTTGACGTCTCGAATGGATTTGGTTTGCAACCAGCCAAGTCGGCCAGTAGCGATCCTTATGCTGGTTTGAACTTTGAAGAGGTTTGGCCAGTGGTGAAAAAGTTAGTGAAAGAAGAGCGATTCCGAAAATCACTTCAATTGTTGACGCGTTTTTATGGCAATCCTGGATTGTCGGGACCACAAAATCAACGGCTCGACGGTTGGTTGGATGGGTTGGCGTCCAAAGTCATTTTTTCAAACGAACACCATTTGTCGCCTGCGTACGTTTTTCAGCCCGGCGATAGTTTGTTGGAACTTGGTCGCCAGTGGGGCGTGCCAGGCGAGTTGATCTATAACGTCAACAGAGCCCGCGTGCCAAATCCGATGATGATTGAGCCTGGAACGGAATTGAAGAAAATTACCGGTCCGATTAATGCCAGCGTCGATCTAAGCAGCAACACGATGACTTTGTTCGTGGATGAGATGTACGCGGGTCGGTTCAATCTGATCGTGGGTACGTCTGGTTCACCTGGTCCCGGTAATTTCAAAGTTATGGGCAAACTGCCCGCTGGGCACGATTGGAGAGATTCGAGTGGGGTTTATCCGCCGGGGCATCAAAACAATCACTACGGAAAATATTGGATCGCGCTCGAAGGCAGTCTGTGTATGCACTCGGTTGCGCCCGGCACCAACGACGGCCATCTGGGTTGTTTGGGGTTGAGCGAAAAAGATGCTTTGGACGTGTTTTCGATCTTGTCCGACGATTCGGTCGTTTCGATCAAGTGATTTAGCTTCTAGATTTAGCGAGTAGGTGGCGCCAGCGTCTCCAACCTGTCAGGCGATCAGACAGGCTGGAAACACTGTCGCCACTTTTTTTTGGTTCTTCCGCCAGTACATTTAAAATCAACCGGCTCGCGGCTACAACCTATCGCTACTTCGTACTTAGCCGCTCAGGCTCGCGGCCAGCTTGACCGCCGAGATAAAACTGGAGACATCTGCTTTTCCTTGCCAAGCGATGTCCAGTGCGGTGCCGTGATCGACGCTGGTGCGGACCATCGGTAATCCCAACGTGATGTTCACGCCACTGTCAAAGTTGAACGCCTTAAACGGTATCAAACCTTGGTCGTGGTACATGCAAATGTAGCCGTCGGTTTGTTCGCGTCGCCACGGCAAGAAACCCGTATCTGGTGGAATCGGACCCTCGATGTTGATCCCCGCCGCAACGGCCCTTTCGATCGCTGGGGTGATTAGTTTTTCTTCTTCATGGTTGCCAAACAATCCGTCCTCGCCGGCGTGCGGGTTCAAACCTAGCACGACCAGTTTCGGTTTGCGGCCGACGATTCGCTCGAGCGACGAATGGGTAAGCTGGATTACTTCGTGGATCAGGTCCACGGTCAACGTTTGCGGGACTTCGTGGTAGCCGATGTGGGTAGTGACCAACGAGCAACTAAATGCTGGCGACGTCATCATCATGCAAAACTCTTCGGTCTCAAAACGCTCTGCGAACAGTTCCGTATGACCAGGGAAGTTAATGCCGGCCATCTTCCAAGCGGCTTTATTGATCGGCCCGGTCGCAACGCCCGCGACCTGTCCGGCTTGAGCAGCATCGATGGCGGCTTGGATGAAGGCGAACGAATCGGCGCCGGTTGCTTTGCTGATCACGCCGGGCTGGAAGTTTTCGATGTCAGTTCCGCCCATGTTAAAGACGGCAGGTGTTTGAACATCCAGCAACGATTCGGCGCGGGTGGCGTCAATCGTTTGGGCATCAAACGAGTGCCCGCACCGCTCGGCTGCCATCCGCAAAATATGAACGTTCCCAAAAACCACTGGAACACAGGCTTCTAAGACCGCTGGATTGCTTAGCAGTTGGCAGCAGAGTTCCGGGCCGACGCCTGCAGGGTCGCCCATGGTGATTGCAATACGAGGTTTGCCAGAGGACATGGTGTTCTTTCAACGTAGAACGCTGTGAGGAGATTGAGTTGGATGGCGTTTACTTTTTGGATTTTTCCTCGTAAACCGATTGGGATTCGATGTATCGTTCAACCCCGCGCGGCATCAAGTAGCGAGTGCTTTTGGCGGTCGCGACTCGCGAGCGAATGTTGGTACTGCTGATTTCGATCATCGGGCTTTCGACGGTGGCGGCGCGGATCTGTTGGTAGCGATCGGCCGAAGCATGTTTTTCAAGCACTGACAAATCGATGTCACCTGATCCGGGACGGTTGGCGACAACGGGAATCGCTAGATCGCAGATCTGCTGCGGTTCGTGCCAGCTGTCAAAGCTCTCCAATGAATCGTCGCCCATCAATAGGAACAATTCATCGTCGGGGTATTGTTGTTTTAGTTCGGCCAGCGTGTCGGAGGTGTAACTGATTCCGCCGCGTTCGAGTTCGATCTTGGACAGCTTGAATGATTCGTGTCCGGCGATCGCCAGTTCGATCATCTCGCAGCGTTGCCGGTCGGTGCTGATCGCGCCGTCGGTTTTGTGCGGGCTGGTTGCACAGGGGATGAACAAGATCAAGTCGAGTGAAACTTGTTCGCGGCAGTTTTCGGCTAGGATCAAATGGCCTTGATGGATGGGGTCGAACGAACCGCCAAAGATTCCGATACGCATGATTTTGTTTTGTTCTTAGAGGTACTTTTGGTAAGCGGCGACGGCCAGGCCATCGACGCGATCGTTTTCTGCGTGTCCGCTATGTCCGGCGACGCGAGTGTATTTGACTTGGTGGCGTTGGAGTTGTTCGTCGAGTCGTTTCCAGAAATCGATGTTTTTGACTTCTTTGAACGAGCCGCCTTCTTTACGTTTCCAGCCGTTGCTTTTCCATTTGGGCATCCATTCGGACATGCCTTTGCCGACGTAAACGCTGTCGGTGAAGACTTCCACACGGCAGGGTCGTTTCAAGGTCGTGAGTCCTTGGATCACAGCCTCGAGTTCCATTTGGTTGTTGGTCGTCATCGGCATCGCACCTGACTGTTCGATCTCTTTGCCGCTGGCGAGGTGGCGGAGGATAAACCCCCAGCCGCCGGGGCCAGGGTTTCCACTACAGCCGCCATCGGTAAACAAATGAACTTCGATTTCTTCAGACAATACGTCACCGGTCAAGGGTCGGATTTTCGTGACTTGGAAAGCGGTTGAACTTACCAGTTTCAGGCAAATCCGCAAGCTGCTGGGCATGAGTTGCAGGGCGAATCGATTTTGCAAATCAGGAAGTCCGAATAAATGGTAGCCCCACGCGTGATTGGTCGTGATTGCTTTGGCTGTTCTACCGCAATACGATTTTTACCAAATCTGGCAAGGGTGTCCGCATGGATTTTGGCACTGAAATTCGTAGCGAATTATCTCGGTATTCGATATCCAGATTTTCACCAGTCCGAAGAAGTGTTACTGACTTTGGGTTCGGGACATCGGAAATAAACACAACGCCTTTGTCGTCCGGCAGTGAGTAGTAGGTGTCACCGCGTTTGGTTGTGAAGTTCTGAGTTTTATCTAAGGTCGGCAACGGAGCGTCCAAGTCCACGTCATAGACTGCTTCGCGGGAGTGTTTCATCCAAACCGCCATTTCATCGCAGGTTTCATAAAACCACTCCATCATTTCCCCATTGCCGCGAGGTGGTATGTTGACGAGCAAATTGCCGCCGAGTGAACGACAGCGGATCAGTTCGGTCAACAACATGTTGGTGTCCCAGTGATTTGTTTCGCATTTCACGCCGTAGTGCCAGTTAGGCGTATAGGAGTTTTCTGATTTGCGGCACTGCTCCCACCACCAGTCACATTCGTTCGTCACTTTCACGTTTTCACTCGCCGCTTGATGCTGGCCTTCGGGGGTGGCGAGTAGACCTCGCGCCACCAAAATGTTTGGTTGCATGGTTGCCAGTTCTTGAGGAGTCATGGCAATGCTGCCATCCCACCACATGACATCGATTGGGCCATAGTTATTCATCAGCTCGCGGACTTGGCCTTGTGATTCTTCTTTCTCTGCTTTGGCAACTTTGGCGGGCAGTTTTGGAAAGGGTTTCACCTTTTCCATTTTGTGGTTGTAGGCATACTCTCCCGACGCCGGCCCACCAAAGCTCTTTTGTTCATGGGCGAAATGCCAGTTGGGGCCTGAGTAGTAGAAGCCGATGCGAATGTTATTCTTCCGGCAGGCGTCCACGTAGTCCTTTAACAGGTCACGTCCGCCCATGTGTTCACCGGTATCCCATGAGCCATGTTTGCTTGGCCACAATGCGTAGCCATCGTGATGTCGGGTGGTCAAAACGGAGTAGCCAAATCCTGCCTTTGAGATCGCCTTCATCCATTTGTCAGGGTCGTAGCGATCGGGGTTCCAGGTATCTGCCACAGAAAACATTTTGGTGGCCGGTTCCATGTAGCGTTTTAGCTCTGCTTTCCTTTCGTTCCACTGGATGGCCCAAGCGTCGCCCGTGTCTGGATTGGCACTCGGCAGCCCCCAGTGAACAAACAGGCCCAAGCCCGATTTCCGAAACCAAGCCCACTCTGGGTGCTCCGCCTCGTTAATGACTTTTTTTGCCGTCACCTTGTGGTGCAAGTTTTTTCTCGCCCAAACCCGCAACTCTTCTTTCGTACGATTCGCCCAAGGCCGATCGCCGGATGCTTGATGCTTTGCTTGATCGAGAGTGAAGGGATCTTCCGCTAGATTGGGTGCTTGGGCGGTAACTGTGCTACAGATTGCAACGGCCATTGAGGCCATCAAGGCAGCCAAGTAAGTTGCTTTGTTAGTTGCTTTGTTAGTTGCAAAAGCGTTAATCATTGGAGTCTCTGTTTGTTTAGGAAAGCAATTTTTCGGTCATTCTACCCGCCGAATATCAATGACGACAGATGAAAGAGCCTGCCGCTGGGCGAATGCAATCGAGCGAATCAGTCGTCTAGGAGATTGTGAGAAGGCAGAGGTTTTTCGTGTGCTCACAGGGTGCTATGGTAGCCCGACGCGTCAGCGAGGAAATGTGGTGATGGGCTTCCAGCCTGTCATGCGTGCAGACAGGCTGGAAGCCCATCTCCACATCTTTTAGGCTTCGCCAAGACATGCTAAGTCAACGGGCCCGTTGCCTCGTCCACTACTGGTTTGCTTCAAGGGCCAGCAACGCTTCTTTGAACTGCACTCCCCAGCGGTAACCGCCCAAGCCACCATCGGTTCGCAACACACGATGGCACGGCACCACGATTGACACCGGATTCGCTCCACATGCCGACGCCACGGCTCGAACGCTTGACTTGCGTCCAATCGCAATCGCTAACTGTTGGTAGGTCATCGTCGAGCCCACTGGGATTTTTGCAATCGCTGCCCAAACTTGTTTTTGAAAATCAGTGCCCTGCAAGTCCAGCGGAACGGTCCACGCCGAAGTGGGCTGTTCAAATTTGGCTTGCAGTTGCTTGATCGCTAGCGAGATGGACGAGTTGTTTTTGTTGTGCCGCATCGTTGGAAAACGAACTTGCGCATCAGCTAGAAGCCCGCTTTCGCTGTCTCCAAGTGAAATCCAGACAACTGCTGAGTCTTGCATTGCCAGCAGGATTTTTCCGGTGGTTTTCTCCGCTTTAACGCTGGCGAAATTATATTCAGTGGCGGCAGTTGTTATTTTTTGGGGTTTGGTTGCTGGCATTTTGGGGACTCGTTAGGGTTCAGCCGATTGGTTTTACCTGTGACTGCAAAATTGCTTCTTGTTAAAAACAGCCGTGCAAAACGTTTACTGGCTTATGGGTTGCAAATTCACTACCGAGAGAACGATTCGGTTTTCACTAACGGAGGGCAAGGTGGCAACGGTTCGAATTGTAGACGACATAGCAGTAGATCGGCAATTAGCTGGAGGATTGCTGCAGAGCAAAATCAGTTTTGAATCGGGCTACCATCTATAGCGCCTTCCTAATTTGTAAAACCAATTCATCCTAAAGATTGCTGTCGCGAAATCCGAGCATCGAAGTTTGCTATGCGGAAAACGGCAACGAAACGCTGGACGTGATCGACTTTCGATTACCGGATCTTGTCGTGACGGATTTGCAAATGCCGGAACTCGACGGTCTTGGATTGGTCACCGCGACTGGAGAAAAGTATCCCGACGTGCCCGTTGTTTTGATGACCGCTCACGGCAGTGAAAACGTCGCCGCACAAGCGCTTGCCAACGGAGCGGCCAGCTTTGTTCCCAAATCCGACCTCGCTAACAATTTGCTCGAAACGGTGGTGCAAGTCTTAGTCGTCGCCGAATCCGATTCGCGCTATTGAAAACTGATCGCTTGTACCACCAAAACAGATTTTGAGTTTGAGCTCCCAACGATGTCGAATTGATGTAGCCTCTGGTCGACTTGGTCCGGCATGTCGCTGTTAGCCAAGGATATCTGCCGCAAACCAATCGAGTTCAAATGGCGGTGGCGTTTGAGCAAGCGATTCTCAATGGGAAGGTCCGAGGAAATCTAGAACTCAGCCACGATCAAATGCCGATGTTAAAACGAGATTTAGTTGCCCAGCGAGCAGCCGAAAATACGTACTCTGTTCGGACGATCTAGGTTCGGTCGTTGGTCACTCCGAAAGAAGCTGTGTTCAACGTCCGCGACCGGGCGGGGCTGGTTTTGGTCAAAGCCTGATCCCCTGTATCCAAGATCCTGGCAGCTTTCGGGAAGGAACGGGCAAAGGCTCGGTGCTGATTCCGACGTTTATGGATAAAGTCGAATTCAATGAATTGGGCAATGAAATCAAGATAGTCAAACGCTGCAGTACGGAGATTTAGTTGGTTTTGTCGAGTAATCGGCGGTTGGGGTAGGAGGGTTTTTGCCATCGCAATGGCTTTTTGATTAGCTTTTCTAACGCCTCATTTGCAATCCAAAGACATCACGTTAGCAGAATCGACTTGGCTTCTTTGATGGGCAAGCTAGAATCTCAGGAAGTCGAGGTTCGCTTTTTGGCAGAACGATGAGTCGGCTTGATCGCGGTCGCTCATGGGTGCTCGCATTCGATTGATCAATGCAAGCTCTCGCCGGCTTACCCACAGCTTTATCCCCCCTATCAGCCCGCGTCATGTCTCAGCCTTATTCGCAGCCGTACAGTCCTTACCGATCCGCTCCGCAGCAACGTCGCCGCCAGAGTTTGTTTTCGGGAATCAAACTTCGTCTATTGCTCGCCGCCGGCATCGCGGTCTTCACGCTGGTCAGTTACGCGATGAAGCGTCAAGCAAATCCGATTACCGGTGAGGCGCAGCAGGTCGATATGTCGGTTAACGAAGAGATCATGTTGGGGCTGCAGTCGGCTCCACAGATGGGACAGCCGTCGAGAAACTTTGCGGCCTCGCAGCGGGTTGACCGGGTTGGTCATGAGTTGGTTGCTGCGTTGGAACGGCAGCTAGGTGCGCAAGGAATTGAACAGCCATATCGATTTGAATTTCATTTGCTTGATAACACAGGGCAGAATCGTGACTCGGTCAACGCGTTCGCGCTCCCTGGCGGGCAGGTGTTTATTACCGAAGCGCTTTATCGTCGTTTGCCAACGGACATCGACGGTCCGTTGGCCGGCGTGTTGGGGCACGAGATTGGCCATGTGCTCGAACGGCACAGTGCCGAACGAATGACGAGCGGTAGTTTGATGCAAGGGTTGGCTCGGGCTGCTGGCGTTGCCGGCGGTACTCGCGGTTCGCAACAAGCCGCTGGCATGGTCGCGGGCTTGGTGCATAAGAGCTACGGACGCAAGCAAGAACTTGAATCTGATGGCTGGGGTGTCAAAATCATGGTCTACGCAGGGTATCATCCTGAAGCGTTGCTAACGGTGATGGATGTGCTCGAAGCTGCCTCGCCGGGCTCAAGCGGTCCCGAGTTCATGAGTACTCATCCGCGTCCGGCCAACCGCAGCGATTATATTCGCCAGATCATTGGCGAGTATTTCACGGACGGAGATTTGATCGGGCTGCGAGACTAACGGTCTATCTCGCCACGTTTTTGAGCAACGTATTTGCTGCTTTGTCGCGAAATATTGGGATAAGCACTCAGAACGCCCGCGGGCTAAGTATCATTGAGACAACGTCGCATCGAGGCGTGGCCTGAGACCGGGCTCTAACGCCGCCGTCGGTACCAAAGTAATTTGCATGCGAAAAATAATCACGATCGCGGCTCGCGAATACAAGGCAATGGTTGCGACCAAAGCGTTCTTGCTGTCGATCATCATGATGCCCGTGATCATGTTGGGCAGTATCGTTTTGATGAGCGTGCTGCAGAGCCAAGCCAAAATCCAGACACGTC
>JALZWN010000248.1 GCA_023300235.1 Mariniblastus sp. | reverse complement strand
TGCTGCGAAGTATCAAGTCAAGCACTTAGGCAAACGCTGGCAAACGCTGGCAAACGCTGGCAAACGCTGGCAAACGCTGGCAAACGCTGGCCAACGCCAACGCCGCCACTGCTCCCTAGGAAGGTGCATCCAACCAATCGCAATCGCTACGCCTGTGACATCTTGGCCGCACAGCAACGCTGGCCGCTACCGAAAAAAAGGCTTATACGACATAACCGACGCCCGCGGATATCAAATTCGTTTTTTTCTTCAAAACAGCGTTTGCCGATAAATAGCGCCAACTAAGCTCGATTCCGCGTCACTACAAACGCACCAACCCCCAACCTCCCTCAAGGGACTGGAATGCCACCGCAAGCTATAGGAATGCAGGTTCTCAATCGTAAGGTACGGTTAAGAACGCCCCTATTTTGCCCACGGCGGTTGCCCATCGCGGTGCAATGGAAAAGACCACCGACAGCGATCGTTGCAGGTGACTTTCCACCAGTCGAAGTCGAATAGGATTTCGTAAAAGAAAACCTAGACCCAGAAAAAACCTAGACCGAGACTACGTTGCAAAACGTGAGACGTTAGCCCCCCCCCACCAAGACTGAAGCCTTTTAAAAAACTCAAAGCACCGAAGTAATTTCGATCCTTGAGTTCCCACCACCAAAAAGATCCCCACTCATCTAAAGCGGAAAAAGACATGACTCTGACACTGGAATCTCGCATCGCCAGCATCACACAAGGCAAGTTCGTAAATGGAGTGCTTCGCAACGCAGCTCCCGCAAAGCTCTACGAAGAATCCATTTTGCACGACAACGGGCAACTAACTCAGTCGGGCGGCCTAGCATCCTTCTCGGGAAGTAAAACTGGCCGCAGCCCAAAAGACAAGCGCATCGTACTGCAAGACAGCATCAAAGACGATGTGTGGTGGGGCGCAATCAATCAGCCACTCGAAGTGTCTTCATTTGAGCAAGTGAAACAACAGGCCGTCGAATTCCTCGACACCTGCGAACATCTCTACGTCCTAGATGCGTTTGCCGGATGGGACCCCGCTTCGCAACTTAAGATTCGAGTCGTTTGCTCGCGTGCCTATCACGCGTTGTTCATGCACAACATGCTTATCCGCCCAACCCCTGAACAACTCGCCGACTTTGGCGAACCGGACTATGTGATCTACAACGCCGGTCAACAACTGGCCGACACCTCTATTCCAGGTGTCGACTCACCCACGTCAGTTTCACTCAACTTTGACTCTCGTGAAATGGTCATTCTCGGAACTGAATATGCCGGCGAAATGAAAAAGGGTGTGTTCACTATCATGAATTACCTGATGCCCAAAGAGGACGTGCTGTCAATGCACTGCTCATGCAATGTTGGTGAAAAGCACGACGTTTCGCTGTTTTTTGGTTTATCCGGAACCGGCAAAACCACGCTCTCTGCAGACAGCAACCGAAAACTCGTCGGCGACGACGAACACTGCTGGAACGACCGCGGCGTGTTCAATATCGAAGGCGGATGCTACGCCAAATGCGTTGATCTTTCAGAAGAAAAAGAACCAGAGATCTTCAACGCGATTCGCTACGGAGCCGTTCTAGAGAACACCGTCCAAGATCCGCAGTCACACTCCACTGACTACACTGACGTTTCGATCACTCCTAACACGCGTGTTAGCTACCCGATTGAACACATCGAAAACGCGCAGATCCCTTGCGTCACTGAATCTGCTAAAAACATCATCTTTCTTACATGCGACGCCTTCGGAGTTTTGCCACCGGTCAGCAAACTCACCGCCGAACAAGCGATGTACCACTTCGTAAGCGGCTACACGGCCAAGGTCGCTGGTACAGAGATGGGCGTTAAGGAACCCGAAGCGACGTTCTCTGCTTGCTTTGGCGCCGCATTTTTGGTTTGGCATCCGATGAAATACGCCGAATTATTGGCCCAGAAAACAATCACTCACGGATCGTCGGTTTGGTTGGTCAACACCGGTTGGAGCGGTGGAGCATTCGGAGTCGGCTCGCGAATCAGTTTGAAGCACACCCGCGCTATCATCGACGCGATTCACAACGGCGAACTTTCCGCGATGGACTACGTAACCGATCCGATCTTTGGCCTTCACAGCCCCAAGGCTTGCCCCGGTGTCCCCGGGAAAATCCTTCAGCCCAAAGGAACCTGGAGCGACCCGCAAGCTTACGATTCGATGGCCGCACAGTTAGCTCAGAAATTCCAAGACAACTTCAAGCTTTACGCAGATCAAGCGTCGCCCGAAGTAATCGCCGCCGGACCCAAGGCTTAAGTTCCGCCGGTAACCTGGCGGGCAAAATGACCTGCTGAATGAAATTGTTTTTTAGCCCAGCTTGATGAACTGAATATTCATCTGGCTGGGCAAACAACATCGCACGATGAACGCAAAGCCCCAACGGCTCGCCAGCCTGCGAGACCGACGTAGAGTGCAAGCCAAGCTTGGCTCGCAAAACGAACAGAGGATTTAGTGCTTCCCCCAACACCTCGAACTTCGGTTCGTTTGCCAAAGCTCTCCGAGATGAGAAACGGCATCCCCAAACACGTAGGCCAACCCTAACAATGACGGCCCAGTCCCTTATACAAACGCCGCCCAACCACCAGTGCCCTCAGCTACTTCAACTTGCGATTCGAATCGTCCCAAACCAACAATGGCTCGTTCAATGAATCCGCCTTTCATGAATCCGCCTTTCATGAATCCGCCATTCGGTTCGGAGAGCAACATTGTGTCAAACGCCGCACGCCGAACTCCTCCCCAAAGCAAATCATGAAAGTCGACAGTGTTGTTGCCAAAGCTGTAGATCCCATTGGTGACTTCGATGCCCCCACCACCAAGGTCGCGTACCCGCGGGTAATTAAGTAACGCGGGAGCAACCCGGGGAACTGAATTCGAATCCGCCTGCACGGCGAGACTGAGTGTCGAGTAAAAATTCACTTCCACCGAAACGGCAGGCCTTACCTGCCACCCACCTTGAAGCGTACTGCGATTGGCTTCAACCTACTAAATCAAGACTTTCCTTGTCTTACTCAGCAGCTACGCACGCAAGTTCTCGCACATCACTCATTCTTCTGCCGCGACTGAAATCGGCCCCAAACGGGCTCTCTGGCCACCATTGAGCATCCCAAACCTTCCAAAACCAAGCTTTTTCCCCGCAAAACCGGCATTCATCAGCTTTAAAACTAAGCCATTGCAAAAAACCGTCGAAAAGACGATACTTTTGCTCTTACCAAACACACGAAAATTTGCTGGCGGAACGTTTCCCACCACGGGATCAGCGTTGCCGCCTTATTTACTTGGACGAGGTCCTGATGAGTTTAGTTCCGGAAGTCGAATTGAAAGATATTTTGTTGTCCAACAGCACGTTTGGTCCCAGCGAAATCATTTTCATTTCAAACCGAATCTCAAACGATTTTTCTCAATTCCCAAACCTAACTGAAGCCACTCAACAGCTCGAGCAACAAACCGAACGCTCGCCTGCGACTTCAGTCAAGCTTGGCGTCTGCCAGTATTTGACAGGCCACTACACCAACGCCATCGAAACCCTCGGCAACGCCGACGGCGGCGCGTTGGCATTATTCTATCAAGGCAAGTGCCACTACGCACTCGGCGCCTACGACACCGCCATCCAGAGCTACAACACGGCTCAGGCGGCTGGCTACAACGGTGACCTTTGCCAGTTGGCTGTCGCCGCTTGTAAACGTCAACAAAAAGACATCGAAGGGGCCATGGCGATCGTCGACAACATGTTCGGACCGATCGAACAAACCGCCGAATACCTCTACCAACGTGGAGCCACCATTGCCGCGACTTGCAGCAACCCGCTAGAAGTCGTCAAGCTTTACGAACGAGCCGTTGAAGCCGAAGACAATCACCCCGGTGCGTTGTTCGGTCTTGCATTGGAAAACGATCGACGCGGCAACGACGAAAAAGCAATTGAACTGTACCAACGAGCCGCGGCGGTTTTCCCAGCTCATGTCGGAGCGTTGTTGAACCTTGGCTTGTTGTACGAAGACCACGATCAATACGAACACGCTGCCAGCTGCTACGACCGCATCCTTGATTCGTACCCAACGCACCCGCAAGCAGCTTTGTACCGTGCGGATTCAATCGCTTCGATGGACGAGCACTACGATCATCAAACCGAAAAAATGCGTCAGCAAATCGCTGGCGTCATGAGCATTCCGATTGCTCAGTTTGAACTATCCGTTCGGAGCCGAAACTGCCTGAAGAAAATGGGCCTGTTCACGCTCGGCGATCTGTGCAAAGTCAGCGAAATGGAATTGCTCAACAGCAAGAACTTTGGCGAGACCTCACTGTACGAAATTCGCGAGATGATGTCCAACAAAGGCTTGATGATCGGCCAGTTCGCTCACCAAAAAGAAGCCGAAGAAGAGCCAATCGATTTGTCACATTTGACGCCAGAAGAGCAAGTGCTGCTTGACCGTCCAATGTCCGACTTGAACCTTTCGGTTCGAGCCCGTAAGTGCATGACTCGTTTGGGTCTGACCACAATCGGCGAATTGATTCGCAAGTCAGCCGACGATTTGCTCGAGTGCAAAAACTTTGGCGTAACCAGCCTGACCGAAGTTCGCGAAAAACTAACCCAAGCCGGCTTATCGCTTCGCGGCGAGTAGTCACTTCGCAATGTCGAACGAAGAATCAAATCATGGGCTGCCAATTGCACAACAATTGCAGCCCATTTTTTTGCGCCTGAAGCGGCAGCGGCAGCGAAGAAAGTAAAGAAAGCAATGGCAGGGCAGCAGGAGCGCGAGCAAGCAATGGTAGCCCGCCGCGTCAGCAAGGCCCCGAGCGCCAGCGAGGAGTCAGGCATAGTGGTCTCAGCTACAATGCCTCGCCCACTCCATTTCCGCCTCGCCAACCATCGAACTTACAACCCCCACTCAATCAACCGCTTACACCCCCCCGTTCAACCAGCCAACCGCCATGTCCATTCTCGATCGTCTTGAACTCGCCAACCGCATCGCCAAATCCGCTGGCCAAGTCACACTCAAATACTTTCAAACCGACGAATTCTCCGTCGACTACAAAGGCGACGGCTCGCCACTAACCGTCGCCGACCGCGAAGCCGAAACGCACCTTCGCGCAGAAATCGAAACCCACTTTCCCGACGATGCAATTCAAGGCGAAGAGTTCCCCACTAAACATGGCACATCCGGTTTCGGTTGGATCCTCGACCCAATCGACGGCACCAAATCATTCATCTCAGGCGTACCGCTCTACGGAACCATGATCGCCGTTGAAAAAATCAACGCCGACGCCAATCAACCTCGTGAAGCCATCATCGGATCGGTCTATTTCCCCGGCCTCGACGAAGGTATGTACGCCGCTCGCGGCCACGGTGCGTTTTCTTTCAAAAGCGATTCCGATCCCGTGCCCGCCAAAGTTTCCGACCGCAGTGAAATGAGCAAAAGCGTGCTCCTCACCACCAGCGTGTCAGACTTCGAATTGCGACAGGCAAACACGGCCTTCGCCGAACTTGCCAATCAGTTTTACTTCAGTCGCACGTGGGGCGACGTCTACGGTTACTACTTGGTCGCGATTGGCCGAGCCGAAGCCATGGTCGATCCAGAACTAAACGTCTGGGACGCGGCGGCAGTTCAACCGATCATCGAAGAAGCCGGCGGACGTTTTAGTGACTGGAACGGTGATCCCAAAATCGACACTGGCGATGCAGTTGGCTCCAACGGAAAATTCCACGACCAAATTTTGCAGATTTTGAATTCACAAAAAAGTTGACCGCGAAAGCATCTTTTGCTCAAATCGGCACACAGCCTTCGGTTTAAGTTCGTTGCCAGAACGAAAAATGGTTCGCAAGAATTCATTTTCACTGACAACACTTTGGGGTTACCCCAAAGCTTAATCTGATCTTCGCATTTCAATTTTGTGAAACATGGTGCGTCTACCGCCGCACTGCATTTCACAACAAACGTGTTTGGTTAAACCGAAGGCTGCTTTTTCTTGCTCAAGCAACCGCCCATGCTTCCTAAACGCTCGATCGCCCAGAACATCGCCATCGCTATCTCGCAAAGCTGCTGGAGCACAGCAGAGATCGCTGCGGCAGGACAATCCGTGTTCTCCAAGCCGCAAGCCTGGATCGTCGAACTGGCAACCGAACTAAGAACGCAATTCGAACACGCGCCCAAGTTTGCCGATCTACAAAGCACGATCGAGACGAATCCTACTTTCTTGCAAGCCGCCGCTTTGGTTAAAACCAACAAAGCCCACAACCCGACCGCCTTTTTCTATTTCAACAATACCAAATGGATCGACTGGCACCTGCCGATCATCCGAGACAGCCGACAACTCGCCTCGCACCTTGGCATCTCAGGTCGAACATTGCATTGGCTTACCAGCCTGCACCTACCCCCCGATGATCGCCCGCGACATTACGCTTGCAAGTGGATTAAAAAGCGTTCGGGATCCCAACGCTTAATCGAATCACCCAAACAACAACTCAAAACGGTTCAACGAATCATCCTGCAAGATTTCTTGAATCGGATTCCCTTACACAACGCCGCGCACGGGTTCTGCCGCAACCGAAACCCACTCAGCTTTACCGCAGACCACGTCGGCAAAGCCTGTTGCCTACGCTTGGACCTGAAAGACTTCTTCCCCAACATCCGTGGCAGTCGAGTCCGTGGCATGTTCGGCGCGTTCGGCATGCCACCTGAAGTCGCTCGTTGCTTGGCGGCTTTGACCACCACACAAACTCAACTCGACGCCATCGAGCCACAACGGCCAACAGGGCACCGCGGCCAGTTTTCGGCATCGCAGTTGTATTTACCAGCACACCTACCTCAGGGAGCCCCCACTTCACCAGCGATCGCGAACATCATGGCTTATCGTTTGGATGCTCGGCTATCCGGTTTAGCCGCTGTAGCCAACGCCCACTACACTCGCTACGCAGACGACTTGTTGTTTTCAGGTGACCGTTTATTTGGCCGACAAGCCAAAAAGTTTGCCACCACCGTCGCCGCGATCGCCATCGAGCAAGGATTTGAAATCAACCACCACAAAACCAAAATCCAATTCGCCAGCCAACGCCAAACCGCCACCGGTATTACGCTCAACCAGCACGCCAACATACGCCGCCGCGACTACGACCGATTAAAAGCGATCTTATACAACTGCATCCAACACGGACCAGCCAGCCAAAACCGAAACGGCATCGTAAACTTCCACCAACACCTTGCCGGCCGCATCAACTGGATCACGCAAATAAACCCAACCCGCGCCAAAAAACTCCAAACCCTATTCCAGCAAATTGTCTGGAGTGGAACTCCGCAGCAATAGAATTTATCCAAGCGTCTACGAGCAACACCGTCGCTATTGCAGCTTACTCTCTCCCAAGCATCCATAACAATCCGAATTAGGGCCACTGTAACCGTTGTCCGTTCGCTTGTAGTCAATCAACTTAAACGTAGCCAAGCCGTCAAACACATCCACGAGACGTTTTTCTTGGCAAGCTGAATACCGAGCGTTCGCAGCGTCGGGATTACGCTCATCGAGCTTTGCCGAAAATGGACGAGGCCAGTGCACCGAAAATTCCGGATGCTTTTTCGGCTTACGACTCTCACACTCACAACCGCCCAACTCGCGTTCGTGATACGGACGCCCTTTATTCCCCAACGTAAAACAACTTTTGCACTCGGTGTTCTGGTTGCAGTTCCCACCACCACACGACCAATTGGGCTTGCGTGGATCGATCGGGTACAACGATTGATCGCGATAAATGGTGTTGTCCAGTACAGGTTGTGGCTTCGGCTTTTTTTTCTTATCTGCGACCTTCTTGTCATCCTTTTTCTTAGCCGCCTTCTTAGCCACCGCTGGCTTTTTTGGGGCCGCTGGCTTTGCGGGGGCAGTTGACTTGTCAGTCTTTGGCTGAGCTACTTTCGACTCTACCATTTTAGCTGGCGTTCGACTCGCTTGATCCTGGAGTGGATTCGCGATCAGCAACTCTTGATTAAGACCGTTAGACTGAACAATAGCCGGCTGAGCCGATTGTCGTCCCCCACCAGGCACCACATTCCTCGGAATTACCGACTTTGTTTCACCACTGAAAAAATCTAAAGGCAGGGCACTTTGATTACTTGGCGCAACGGCCTGACCGTTACGCGGCCGGTACTGCGGCACGGAATTCTCAACCGGCAGCTCTCGAACAGACCATTGTTGAGCCACTACAGTTTGTGAGCACATCAACACGACAATCAACGCCAGAGCAGCCTGAAACGTTTTGAAGAAAGGCAGCATTTTAGATCTCCGTTGCAATCGAAGCCCCAATCGGGGCGGGAACCAGCGAGCCCGTTCATCGAGGCCCTATGATCGTTTGAATCGGACAAACCCAATCGACCAGTACAATTTGAAGTTCGAATTCTGGTTGTAACGATTATTCCGATTACAAAAGTTAAGCTGTATGGATTACGTCGCTTGTATGATTTCACCGTCGCGTCAGTTACAGTAAACTGCAGCAATTAACGCCATTTATTCTCAGCTCGAATTCCACGCCGACATGAAACGCTTCCTTCCATTACTAAGCTTACTGATCGTTTCAAACCTTGCATTTCTTGGCTGCGTCCCGCAAAACTCGCCAGTGACATCCCGCAACAAAACCAACGCGGCTTCGGAAACTCCTCCCGAGCCAACTGCCTCCCCCGTTCGAAACGACACACCACCACCACCGCCAGTTCTACGTTCGTCGTCGACGCCCGCCCCTAGTGCCACCCAAGCCACTCTTGAGGCCGTAGGTGCGGAATTCGGCAAAAACGGGTTGGTCAACCTGTCGAACTGTGCCAATGTGAACTTGGTCTTAAAACAATTGCCAAGTGTCAATCAACCCAAACGTATCGTTTTCGCCGCAGACAATTCAGACGAGCAAACTTTTGTTTTGCTATCTGCACTCACGACCATCGAACGTCTCGATCTTCCCAACGCAGACATCTCAACTAGGTCAGCGAGGGAATTAGCATCGCTAACACGCCTGAACTTTCTCAACTTACCCAAAGCAAACCTACCAACCGAAGCCATCCAACAACTTGCTCAACTGCGGGCACTGAAACAGTTTCGCTGTGCCGAGTCCACCATCGACGACGCTTCGCTTGAACAGCTCGCCACCTTGCCATCGTTGCAAGCGATTGACTTAAGCCATTGCAAATCGATCTCGGCAGCAGGCATCAGCCACTTAACCTCATGCCCGCAACTGAAGTTCCTGAAGCTCGCCGGTGAATCGATCGACGACAGCTTTACCAAATCCATCAGCGAGATGATTTCACTTCGAGTGCTTGGGCTCAACGATGCTTCCGTGTCCGACAAAGGCATTAGGCGCTTCCTCAATTTGAATCTATCGGAGGTTCAACTCGTGCGGACTCCGATTGGCGATGCTGCCGTGGAAACGTTATCAGGCATGAGCAACCTTTCGGTCGTCAATTTACGCGACACAAAAATCTCAGACGTGGCCCTACGGCACCTAACCAAATGCAACAAACTAAAAAAACTTGAAGTCAGCGAATGTAGCCAACCGGGAATCACTGACGTTGGTTGTGAACATCTATC
>JALZWN010000247.1 GCA_023300235.1 Mariniblastus sp. | reverse complement strand
CCCTTCAAGACATTCCGAGATCAAAAAACGATTCTCCGATCCCAGGACGATTCACCTCGAGTACATCTCCGCGTTTTCTTAATCTTTGCCTTGCAAATCCGGGTGTTGTGCGCCCATGTAGCCGATACGTCCCAGCAGCGACCGGCCACCTCCAGCTGTGCTAAAATAACTGCGTTGGCTTTTCTGTCCGGCTTCAGCATATGCCCAATCGGCGCGATAGACCCAGCGGTCCTCTTTAGAAGATTTGATCAGGTCCCGCCAAATCTTTTTAGCTTCGTCTATTTTGCCTTGGTGATAGAAAGCCAAACCTTCGAAATATCTAGCTTCCGAAAAACGACTGCTGTCACTTGGGAAATCCATCAGTGCCTTCGCCAAGCCACTGTAGTCTTTAGCCCCCCATTGCAGGTACGCCCTTTCCATCCGCATGTCGTCTCGCAGTTTAGGATTGGTTATCTTTGCAAACTGTTGTTCCAGCGTGTCCCAATCTTTGTTCAGCCGAGCAAGGTGACCGAGCAAATACCGTGCGGCGTCAGACGACTCGCCTGACAACAGCTTGGCCGCCTGTTCATATTGCTGGAAGTCGATCAGCATCTGGGCCTTTTCAATTCCGGTCAGTTTCTTTTCCGCGTCCGACAAACGATTGAATTCCGGATTCGCATTCAGGATCTCGTGCATCTTGGAAAGCATCCCCTCAGTGGCTGCATAGTTACTGACCTTGCCAACAATTTCTCCCTCTGGCGTCACAAACACAATAGGCGGTGTGGCTACCATATTTCCCGCGAACTCAGGCAAGTGTTTGCTGACCCATTTTTTTGCTTCCGCATCACCAAGATAAGCCCCGCCAAACAAATCGAAGTGAAAAGACACAAAGCGACGGTTCAATAGCCGAATGACTGCTTCATCAGAGAGCGGACCCGCCCTCAAAACTTCGGCAGCCGGTCACCAGCAGCCAGTCTTATTAGTACCACCTGCGATCATCTTAATGGCGATGATCCTGTTCTGCGTTTTGGCTTTTTCATTCGCTTTAGAAAACGGCATCGACCAGTTGATTCCAGTTTGGTCGATCTTCTTACCCAAATTCTCTGTCGCTTGATCACCACGATTCACTTCCTGCGCAACCAGAGCGGAACAGGACAGCATTATGCTAAACAGGACCGATTTGATCAGAAGACTCTTACGCGTCAATTTCATTACAGATCTCTTTCTTACAAAACATTTCTAATATGTGGAAGTGTATTTCACTGCCAAACCTTTGGTCGAATTGCTTTCCCAAAAGCCGTCCCAGAAATGGCACTTTAAGTCTGTGCTCGGACTGCTTTTGGGATCTCGAATTCAAGCTAAATCACTTGGATTCGCCAGCTTATTTGTTATTCAATTCAGAGGCAGGCTTTGTAGCGCTTTGATTTCGTTCGCGAGGTCAGTAGCGGCGGTGCGGGAATAACCTACTTTGATGATTCGAACATAGCCTTGGGGGTCAATGATGGCTAAGTGCGGAATCGCCGTGACGTTGTACTTGCTGGCGATTTCAGATTGAGTATCGCAGATACTCTTAAAGAATCCCCATTTGTTGGAGCTGATGAAGTTGGCGACCTGAGACGCGGGTTCGCCCGGGTTGATGGCAACAAAGACGACGTCGTCCGGTGAAAACTTTCGCAGCACTTTTAAATACTCAGGCATCCCCAGCACACTGGGCTTGGAGGATGCTGTCCAAAAATTCAGGACGACAATTTTGCCAAGGTGATCAGAGATCCGGAACGCTTCGTTTCGTCCTGCGGCGTCCAGAAGTGGCATCTCAAAGTCAGGGGCCGGTTGATTGAGCAGTTCATTAGCGTTGGCTGCAACCGCAAGTTTTTCGTCCCAGCGAGGGTCGCTGGCCGTTGCCACTTGCCAACCACTGAAAGCCTGAAGCGGGCTGACGCTGTCCGTCGGGCCGTTAAAGGTTACCCCGCGTATTTGAGCGACCGGAATCGTCAGCTTGCCGAGGACAGGTGAGTTGACCACGGCCGACTCATCACTCAGCGAAACATACTGCCCGACTGCAACAAAGCTGTTGCCGCAATCAATCTGTGCAATCAGTTTTTTTTCGGTGACCGATGAACCACTGGCAACTGATTCGTCAGTCGCTGTTTTAAGTGAGTCCACGCTGATGATGCCGACAACGTTTTCCCGGTCGATCAGCAGCGGTTCCAATCGCGATTCGAATTCTACTTTGCCATCGTGAATGGCAATTAAGTTTCCTCGCAACAGATCCCCGTTTCTACCGATCAGAACGTGCGTGAATTGCATGTCCCGCGAGGATCGAGGGAGCGTCAATGCTCGCCGAACGGCTTCGTTGGTGATCGCGCTGCGCCACAGAGTGTCGGCGACATCGAAGAAGCAGCTCTGAATTTCTAAAGCAGCCACGGCAGTCGTTGCAGTCTGATCGGACGCCAACCGAAACGTCTTCTTATTCGCCGTGGCGATTCGACAGGGCACGATTGAGCCATCTTTAAGCAGCAAACGGTCGCTGGCATTCAGATTGACCGATGGAGTTCGCCCGATTCGGGAGATTTCAATCCGGCGAGCCACATTCAAGGTGACTGGCTCCTTAAACCCTTTGAATTGCCAACGGATCGGGTTGGCTGCATCGCCCCACGAATACGCCCCAGAGTACGGCACACCGCCGACCGACAACCGAAACGGGCTCTCAGACATCGGCAGTTTGAAAGTGCTTGCGACTTGACTCCTACCGCTGCTAGGCACTGAAGTTGGGGGAAAGAAGACTTCGGTTGGCAACGTCCTGAATGCCCCCGTCGATACAAACTCGCTTGACTCAAAGGTTGCTTTTCCGTCACTCAATGCGACTTGGCCACACATCACCCGATCGCCCTGTTCCCACAGGCATGCGTACTGCCGTGTGTTGGAAGGCTCCGTAGCAGTTTCCGAATGACCAACCCAGATCCGCCGCAGGTCTGCAATGGGGTACGTGATTTCTGAGCCATCAGAATTTTTTTGGGAAACGACGTCGTTGAGAATCTGAACCGACGAGACCTCAGTGCCTGCGTTTTTGCTCCAAATGATCGCGTGAGTTGTAGCCAATTGATTCGGCACCACCGCCGTTGGTTTCGCATCGACAGACATCTCGCCGATATGCAGAGGTTCGCCTTCACTGCGGACCAAAATGGAGGTTGTTGCCTTGCCGTCGTGTTTAAGTTCCACCAACGAGTGGCCGACGTGATTTTGAACATGCAGACTGTCTTTGAGCCAACTTAGCCGAAGCCTCGCCATGCCGCCGATGATCGGGAACTCACCGAATCCAACATCGTCTGCCGTTTCGACGATTATTGATCCGTTGCTCACTCCGATCCTCGTATGTACTTTACCGGGTTTGGCGGCCAGCAGTATCTGAAACTCCGTTTTGTCAGTGACCTGAAACTCGATCTCGAACGTACCGACGCCTTCGATGGGCTCTGGCACGACCACTGGCGGTTGTTTTGCGGCGACAATGATTCGTCCTTGCGGATCGCTTCGCAGCGTCGTTGCCAATTTCGCTGGCGATGTTGCCGACCATTTCGTCACGCTGGATTCCGATTCCAATTGTTGAATCTCCAGCAGCGATGCCACAGGAACACTTACCTCGCCCAGACGTTGACTAAAAAACTGACATTCTTTGTTGTCGAGTTTCAGTAGCCGGCCCTCCAGTCGTGTTCCGCTTTTAAACAGAAATACGAACCTACCGCGATCACTGTCTTCGCCGGGACGATGAAACCGCACGGACCGCAACAGACGTGGGGCCAGTGTTACCTGTTCCTTAAAAAGCGGCGATCCGAAGGTGACCGATTTGTCATCCAGTGACACGATTCTCGCTGGCAGTTTGTCGCCGTTTGCGAGAATAACGTGCCCCGGATTTTGACCGACAGCCGTCAATGCGGTTGTCAGAAAGCAAGCTGTGACAAGAACAAAACTTGCAGGCATTCTGATTGGCAAATGATTCATATTGAAACTCCTCTTGGTACCTTTTTTCAGCGTTCATAAATCGGTAGAAACCGATAGTTCAACGCCAGGGCGAGACAGGACATGGCCGTTCCGTAGGCTTCACCATGCGGGCTTGAAAAACTGCCGTTGGGTTGTTGTAACTTTCGCAGGCGGCGGATCGTGATATTGTTCCAGCGTGTCCACGCGTCATAGTCGCTTTGAAACAGTGCCTGAGCCATGTAGTAGCGGTTGTAAAAAGGAAACGAGCGATCCTGATAGTCGAGAAATTTGCTGGTCCGTGTTTTCGCAGATTGGTACTTTTCTGATTCACGGTTCTGTGAAATCGCCAGTATCAGTGCGGTGATGGCCGACAGGTTCGGGCCATCTGCGACAGCACCAATGACCGCCGTGTACTGTGTGGTACCACTGCGACGGCTTGTCATCTGTTCCATGTATTTGACAGCGTCGGCGATGCTTTCTTCGGGGACCGCAATGCCTGCGTTTCGAGCCGCTAATAGCCCGACCAGAACGGCCCCGGCAGCTGAGGTATCAGCGTCCTTCGATGTCGGTTTGTATCGCCAAGCGCGTGCAGGGTTTTGGTTCTGGGATTTGATTGCCAGATCGACGGCCAGTCGTAGTGCTTCGCCGAGCGTTCGTTTGTTTTCACCAGCAACCTTTCGGCCTGCTTCATTATCCCACAGTAGTTTGTCGTCCACGGTTCCGTAGGCTTCCGCCAAAGCCAACATTGCGAAACCGTGGTTGTACATCGTGTTTGGCAGGAAACCAGTTTTTGGATTCTGTGTGGTGATAATATAACGAAGCCCCGCTCGGATGTTGGCCGCGTAGGGGCCCGAGTTCGGGTCTTCGCCTGTCGCCAACATCGCCATCGTGGCCAATCCAGCCACGCCGCAATTAGCACGACCGGCCGCGTGTGAATCATACCCTCCCGCCCAGCTACCCGTTTTCAGTTGAGACTCTGCCAGAAACTTGAGGGCTTTGGTTGTGATTTGATTCACGTCAGGCGGAACACCAAGGCCGTGTCGCAAATCATCAGGCATCGCGTTCTGAGCATGACACGATGACGCCAGCAGCACGCAAAGCAATCCAATTGTCAAAATAACTTTAGCCACTATTTTGCCTCCAGTTGCAATGTTTCGCCATCGCGGATGATGGTCACTTGGAATTCAATGCCCGCTTTTTTTACGGCTTGCTTGAATTGAAAAACGCTGTCGATCGGGTCTCCGTTGATTGCATCAATCGTGTCCCCCGGCATGATGCCAATCGTTGCGGCAATAGAATCAGCGACCACAGACTTAACGACAACGCCGTTCGATTCGGTGTCCAATTGGACGCCCAGTGTGTTCTTGCCGGCCGCCGAATTTATCCCAAATGCCTGATTAACCATCTGGCCGATTCCCCCAAGTGGATTTGCTTCGGAGCCATTTTGTTTCGTAAACAAGCTCAGTTGGGACTCGCTCAGAATTTCCCGAACGTCATCTGGTTCAATGGTGGGTTGTTGATTGCCAACGATAATAGCTGACGAGCTTGGGGCATGCAGTTTTTTAACTAGGTCGTCACCTTCGATCCGGTCCACGATTTCAGTCAACGGTTTCATCTGATCCTGCCGCAATCGTAGCTGTTCGGCGAGTTGCATGACTCGATAGCTGACAGCCACTTCGCGAACCTTTTTGCGTCGAGTTGTTTTTGTCTGTTCAAGCTTCTCGAGCTGTTGTGTTGTCATCACGGCCGTCAACGACTTCTTCCACAGCTTGTGATTTAGCGCTTTTTCAAAGGTAACCGATCCCTGAATTCGGTTGCGGTTGTTTCTTCGGGAGTCGTTAGGGTTTCTGTTTTCGCTGGCCTCCGCATCCTCATCAGACAACGAATCAACCTCCGCTTCGTCACTTTTGGGTGGCTGGCCGACCCCGCGAAACTGGAACAGCTTTTTCCGTTCCCCGAAGACTTTCTTTGAAACCGCCTTGGCCGCCAGCGTCAGCTTGCCCGTTTGTGTTTCATCAAGCGATACGGTGTTCTGCATGTCTTCGATCTGGACTTGAAAATACTCGATCAATTCGTCGACGTCATTCGCGCTCGGTTCACCAATGCCGAATCCGCCGCCTCCAGCTCCGCCCACCTGCACCTGCACCTGCGCTTGCGCTTGGGCCTGGATAACTTGGGCGAATATCAGATCGGGCGTGCTGATTACGATAGCTGTTAGCAAACAGAAGTTTTTGATTATGGAGTTCATGGTTAGCTCTTTGTTAGGCCTTGGTTGGAATTGTTCGTTATTTGGATCTCGAAATTTCCGATTGTCAGATCTATTATTTTTTAAGTCGGTTCAGTGCGTTAGTAAAACTGTCGATCCCGTTTCGATATCGTTCAGGGACGCTGTCAGAGTCGGCCGGACTGCCGGCCCCGACATCACGTGGCTGCGGTCGAGCGTTTTGTTCGTGGCCGAGACCGAGCAAATCCATTGCTGACTTGTGATCCGCCAGACTCTCAGAACCATCTTTTTTCGAAGCACTCGGGACAGTGTCGTTGCCGCCCGGCGGATCTTTGCGGCGTGACTCCAATAGCGATTCGATGGCCGCTTGCTCTGCGGCGAGTGTTGATTCACCGGTGGTCCGGTCGAACAACATGCCCATCGCTTCATTCATTGCCGTCACGGCGTTCTTCATTTTTAAAATTTCGTCGCCAAAATCCTGTCCGCCATTAGGCAACGCATAAATGTCGTCGATCGTATTGAGAGCCCTTTCTTCGTTTTCCATTTGAAAAATGGTGAGTCCATCGGTGCGTTGCTGCTGTTGAGCCACTGGCATCGCAGCACGAGCTCGATCGAAACCGCGAGTTTCATCGCGAAGGGTCATTTCGTCTTCGATTTGTCGCAAGACGTCCAGCACAATGGCTGGCGGTAAACTGGGCTCTTCCGAAGCACCACCACCGCCCTTTTGAGCGGGCGCAAGCATTTCTT
Organism: Mariniblastus sp.; assembly: GCA_023300235.1. GTDB lineage: Bacteria > Planctomycetota > Planctomycetia > Pirellulales > Pirellulaceae > Mariniblastus. The sequence goes on along the minus strand of JALZWN010000247.1, from coordinate 23,687 downwards.
CTGCCCAGCGATCAAATGTGTCGGCCCAAAACTCGCTGCGATGGATCCCGTCTCCCAGCCGATTTCGCTTCAGTCGCTCTGGCATCTCGTTGAGCTTCACCAACATTCGAAGTCCAGCCATTTCCTCTAAAATCGCCTGCCGTGAATCTTCGGGTTCACGCGTCTGGTACGCTTCGAGGTCCGTTTTAAGTTTGCCTAGCGATTCGTAAATCTGTTGCTGAGCCTGAGAGAGTTCATTTACCGTTTCGATCGCGTTGGCAGAGACTCCGTTTCGGTCGCCAAAGCCAAATGAGACTAGGCGGTTCAGTTGCAAGGCGATGTCAAGCTGCGTTCGCGAAGCTGCTTTCAAACGTTTGATGAACGTGCTGTTCTCGAACTCGTCCATGATCTCGTCCATTGCATCACGTGCTCGCTCGAAATCGCGAAGCAGCTTTTTTTGCTCTTCAACAACATCGTCCATCTCGGCTTGCTGTGCGTCGTCTACATTTTCCTCCGCAGGCTGGTTGCCTTCGGATTTCTGATTTGGATCCTGTTTCGGTTCGTCGGGCTGCTCGGGGTTCAACAACTCGGTCGTTGGCAGAGACAATCCCCCGCCGCCACCTCCCCCGTCACCGCTCTTGCCAGGCTTGGCATGTTCCAGCATAGAATTTTCTGAATCCTGCAGTTGAGGCGTTTTGTTGCCCGGTTTGTTGTCGTCGCGGTCTTGTTCTTCCGCCGCTTCGGGCGAACCCGGGCGGTGATCGTTACCAGCTCGTTGGGCGAGTTCCTGCGGTTCTTTGGCAGATCCTGGCTCTGTGTCTTGCGACTCAGAAGTCGGTGTCGTCCTTTCCCTGCGAGCCTGTTGGTCAACGGCTGCCAATTGGTCGGCGATTCGCGGCATGTCGCGATCTGCGATCTGCTGCAAAGCTGCCAGAGACTCCGCCCATTGCGACACCTGTTCGGCTCGCATGTTTTCATTCATCAACGCTTCTTCGATCAACGATTTCCCTTGGCCGACGGCCTGATCGAGTCGCTTCGCGTTCTCGCGTTCGGCGGTCACTTGATCGTTGAACCGCTTAAGGTTTTCAGGTTCACCACGTTGTTCGTCGGAGAGTTTCTGCAGTTGTCGATTTTGTTCGGCCAGCGAGAGTTCGCGTTCGTAAATTGCGTCGGCGGTTGACTTCCAACGCTGCATGTTCTCGTTGATCCACGCGACATGTTCATCGCTCGACATCAGTTGCAAAGTTTGCGGCCGCGAATAAATCCGACCACGGCCCGGCAGATAATCTTCAACGAACAAGCGGAACGTCAGCACTTGTGGCTCAACGCCCTCCAGTCGCGGCGAGAAAACACCAGACTCGCGAATCGTTTGAGCCTGCGGTGCGCCAGACACAAGCAGTTTTTCGCCCCTAGCTGGATTCGGATTGCTGACCGGGTCCAGTTGGCCTTTCCATTCCAGTCCAACTTTACGAATCCCGAAATCGTCGCGTCCGGCAAACGAAAACTTAAGAGACCGAGACTGCAGCAGCACACGTTTTGCAAATTGTTCCAGCACGATCGTGGGCGCACGATCGTTGAGCGACTTGATCTGTAGCTTCAGCGCCCGGCTTGGCTCAAGTTGATGTTGATCGCGCCAGTTTACAATAAACTCATGATCAGCTTGTATCGTATGCTGATCCGTCAAGATGTGCGGACCATCGACCCGCGTCGTCATTCCGTCCAACCACGCCGACGTCACGTCCCGATTCGCCAGCAAGTCAAATTGAACGGTGCTGCCAGCTAACGCAGAAAAGCGCCGCGAGGTGCTTGTTTGTTCAATGGGTTTATCGTACTGAAGATAAGCGGGTGGGACAATGTTCGCCGTGATACTGGTGAGTTCCGGTCGGGTCATGGGAACGATGCGGACGCTGTCGTTGATGTCGCCGGCGGATATTTGCAGAGGCGTCTGTTGAATTTGACCGGGCAAGGAAAACTGGTAGCCGGCCGAGTCCAGCGGCACACTGAATTCGCTGGCCCCAAGCGTTGCGACTGCGGATTCTGGCCTCCACTGCGAATCCGATTGCAGCGGCACCGAAAACTCGAACGACTCGCCGTAAGGAACGACCACTTGTTCCGGCAGTTCACCAAACTCAGTGAAAGTGAATCTCGCTGTATCGGACCAAGGCAACAGATAACGTTGCCATGAATTGCCAGCGGCCGACGGGGCAAGGCACGCAATCAGAATCGCGATGCCCGCGATTGCCAATGCAACAAACCCGCGACGTTTGCCGGGATGTAACGGGGCTGCTTCAGCAAGGTTGGTTTCTCTGACTCGCGAGCACGTTTGAGACGTAGCAGCAGCGATCAGACGAGGGCTCGCTCCCCGCTGGCCATCTTGATTGGCCATTTCGATGACGCTCAGAATTTCATCGCCCAGTACGGGGAATGTTGTTCGCAAAAAGCGGGCTACCTGTTCCAGTCGCCGCGTATTCCAAAACCAGCGGCGCATCGCCAACGGCAACGCCAATGAAAAACCGCCTGTGCCTGCCAGCAATGCGACAATTCGAGTCCACGCAGGCATTGCAAAAAAACGTTCGACGGCGAAAACCAGTAAATACGCCAGTAGAAAACCGATGACCGCCGCTAGGACAACTTCAATCAGTTTCACGATTCTCAGGCGACCACGAAACTTCTTCAGCGTTTGATCCAGCGAACTGGAAACGTTGCGTGTACCTTCACCAGTTGTGATGTTAGACATGCTCATTTGGATTCTTCCCCTCTGCGATCCAATACTTCGCTCACGAACTCGGCCACCCGCCGAATAGGAATAGCATAACTTTTTATTCGCCCAGCTCTGGCAATATTGATCCCCAACAGGTTGCCATGCAGATCCACTAGTGGGCCACCGCAGTCGCTGGGTTGAATCGCACTGTCGTGCTGAATACCTTCAATAAACTTCCACCGCCGGCGACTCATTTTGGTCGACATTCCATCCGTCTCCTGCTCGCGAGCGCCCGGCATGACGGCGACTTTCGACTTGTCTCCAAGCTGAACCGGCATCGTCAACCATGAGTCGCCGCGTCGAATGCCGAGCGTGACAATTTCGTTCGGAAGTCGCGATTCAACCAACTTTGTAAAGCCTTCGATGTTCGCACACTTTTCATCATCAAGCGATTCAACGATATCTCCCGATTTTAATCCGGCTCGCTCCGCCGGACCGTTGGGGCTGAGTTCGTCCAGTCGGATGCCGCCGTCGATTTCTTTTTGCTTTGTGGCTCCAAGATAAGCCGACGTGTTACCGTTAAGTGCTCGTGCGGCGACGCTGACCACACCGAATCCTGCCGGCAGTTGCTGGTGAGTTCCGACAGCACAACACAGGACGCCTTTACCAGGAGCGTGCGGCGATGATTGAAGCTTGGCTGACAAATTAACAGGAACCAATTGAACTCCATCGGTCGAAATCTTCAGCAGTGCAATATCAAGCTCACGTTCGATGTGAACAATTTCAGCAGGGATTTTCAATTCGTCTTTGTTTGCCACAAAAACAGTACGCCCCTCGACTTCACTGGCTTTGGTAACCAGATAGCCAGCGGCATCGACGACCAACGCCGTAGCCACTTTTCGTCCACTGACGATCACGGCAAACAGCGACGGGGAATAACATTTGACCTGTGGCGCAAATGCGGCTTGGCATTCTTCGCCCCATGCGTCTCGCTGACGACCGCCAACGGGAGACAACGCTTCGACTCGCTGGTTGAGTTGGTCTCGCAGACGTCGCAAGCGGTCCCGATCAATCTCCAAACGCCCCTGACTATCGCGTGATTTTTTCAGCAACCGTTGCAGTTCGGTGTCCGGCCTAATTTGCGGTTCCTGATCTAGGCTAGACTGTTGCTGTTGCTCGTTCTGAGCAGTCGTCCCAACCAACAAGGAAACGCGTCGATAGGCAACGGATTGGCCACCTATATCCCGTGGTCTGCCTGCGTTGCTGGCCCGTACGTCGCTCTTCTTCGGTTCCGCCTGTTCTTTGGATTCGGCCGGCCCCTCTGGTTCCGTGGGGGGCTTAGCCAACACGTTCGGGTCGAACTTGCCGCCGATGCGCTTACCGCTCAACATCGCGTCCCAAAACTTATAAAAAGGCTCCATCGCGACGTCGTTGTTAATGGCAAGGCTGCCGCTAATGTTCGAGTGAATCCCAACCACCTGCCCCTGAAGGTTGAACGATGGCCCGCCGGAATCACCACCATTGAGTGCGCAGTCTGAAGCGAAAAAATCGCCGTTGAGGCTGCCGACATGTCCGACACGCAAAGGAATTCCTCGCTGCAGATCAAAGCCGCTGGGGTGCCCGAGCGCGATAATACTTTGCCCAGATTTCAGACTTTTTGCCGGCGCGACATCAACAAACGGATACGGGCCCTTTTCAACAATCTGCAACATCCCGGCATCGGCAGGCCGGTAAACACCAAGCACTCTCCCCGTTGCAGAACGGCCGTCTGAAAACCGAACCGTCATCTGTTTGTTGTCTCCAACAACATGCGCGGCAGTCAGAACCAATCCGTCCTTGCTGACGATTACGCCCGACCCGCTACCTCCTCCAGCCTGCAAACAAACGGTAGCCTGCTCAAGCTTAGGCAACATTTCTTGAATCACCTCCTGCCGTTTCAACAATACGTTGAGTGCTTCCTGCTGTTTAGCGGGTGTTGGTGGCTGATTCTTTGCTGTCTCATCTTGAGCCCACAATGGTGTGACAAAAACAACGTGCAACATCAGCAAACGTACGATGGTTTTCAGGTTCATTAGAGCAGCCCCTGCATTTTTCGAGTTCCCCAGTAAACGCCCAATAACAGAATCAGTGACAAGCCCCAGGCCGGGTGGCTCCACAGTTGATACTGTTGGCTAAGCGGTTCAGGGGGCGGCAGTTTTTTGATAGCGTCCACGACTTCAGACAAGTCTCCGCTGGCAATGTTGATCGCCTTGCCGCGCGTGATGGATGCGATTTCTTGCATCACGTCCAGACGAGCGGGTTGCCCGGTTTTCTCTCGCGGAACTCCTTGCACGTTCACTTCGGTTTCCAGTTGTGAGCCGGTTTCACGGCATGTGGTCAGCAGTTTGAAGGCGCCGGCTTCATTGGCGACAAACGCGCTGCGGAATAATCCCCACGACTTGCCCGATTCGCTGGTGAGGTTCAACGTTTCTGTTTTGCCGGACGGCGTGACGACTTGCGTGGTGATGTGACCTCGCTGTAGCGGTTCGCCGTTTTCGCCCATCGCGTTGACAAGCAAATTGATTGTGTCGCCGCTGCGAGGTCGGTCGGGTGAATAGATCAACCGCATTGATTCCCCAGCCGACATGGTTCGCTGATAGGCCATCCAACGAACCATTTGCGACCAGAAGCGGTAGTGGTACAGGTCTTCGACACCCTTTCGCCAACGCCAGGCCGAATCGGTTCCGACGTACAAAACCTTTCCCGTTCCAAACGCTCGCGTGACGACCAGTGGCATTCGTCCAAATTGATTTCGTTTTGAATTATGAACGGCCAGCACGTTGGCGTTCGGTTTGGCTCGCAGCGCAGAAGCATGCCAGAAAAAGCCCGGCAACGCTTTCCAAATTTTGGCGTTGGTTTCAGCATCCGTTTCAAACCGTGTCAGCAGACTTTCGTTGCCCGCTTCGGTCAGCAGGAACGCAGCCGGAGATGACGAACGTTCGCCTTCGGGCCGCCCAGCGTCCATTTCGACCGGCATCAGTTCTTGAATCGACGTGTCACTAAGTGTGGCCTGGAGACCGCGAAACCCCGGCAAAAACACAATCCCGGCCGCTTGATTGCGAACCAATTGAATCAGTTCGTCGCAATTCTCGATCGTCAACTGGCCGTCCGCCACGCCAACATCACCAAGGAACACGACATCATACTTGGCCAGTTCCTCTGTGGTCGGGAACTTGTCCAGATACCCCTGGCCGCCACCGTGTTCGGGTATATCCGGGTGCAGCAGCAGCGTGTTAACCGTCACTCCGGGGTCCCGAACCAGCGCGTTGCGTGTGTAGCGGTATTCCCAGCGGGGATACGAATCAATCATCAAAACACGCAACGATTCGTAGCGGATATTAATCGGCAGTGTCTGTTGATTGTTCGATTCGACCCGTTCTGTCGGATGCTTCGGAATGCTGATCGAAACCTGTTGCGAACCCAGTTTCGCGGGACGCCAGCCAACTACCGACTCAACCGTTTCACCGGCCGGCACCTGCATCGGTATGACCTGTTGTTTTCCATCGGGAAGCGTGATCGTGACATCGACGTCGGCGGGTTCAGTCAGCGTGCTGGTGATTCCAAACGGAATACGCAACTGCTTACCAACGACCGCAAAGGTTGGCAGATCAAAGTTTGTCACCGCTAAATCGGGCTGCGCCGTCGGACTCCCGGCAGCGACGGTGTAAACAGGAATCCCCAGTTGTCGCAACTTCCTGGCAGCCGCAGCAGGCGCTGTACCGATGTTCCAATCGCCATCGGACGCCAACACAATGCCTCTCACGTCGCCCGGGTTGCTGGCGACTTCGTCCAGCGCGGCGTGAAGATCGGTTGCCGACCCCATTGTCTCGGACGTGGGTTCGTGAGCGGCATCCACATTACTGCCTGATGGCGTCGTGTTAGGCTGACCCGCGAACGCACCGATTTCAATGGAATGAATCGAACTGGCGTCCTCCCAGGTCGCTTCGTCCGACATAGACTCCACCGCCATCGCTCGGCTTTTCAGCTTGCCGTCGTGGTCAATGTCTTTGGTTAGCATGCTGCCCGAATGGTCGACCAGCACTTTCACAACCGACTTCGGATCGGATTGACTGGTTGAAACCATCGTTGGTTGGAACAGCGTAAACGCCCCCAACGCGATCAGTACAAAGCGGAACAATTCCAGCATCAGCATTCGCGGCTTGTAGCCCGATCGCTTCCACGATTGCCAGCAAACCCAAAACGCGGCCAGTCCGATAAGCGTGGCTAGAATGATATTGGTCAGGCTTACGTCAAATGTCATTTCGCCACCTCCCAGCACCGGATGTTTGCGATTTAATGATTGGCAGTGAGAGCCAACCTTCGACCAGCAGAGCCACAATCATGGCCACGACGAACAGCTTCCAGATCTCGTTCGTCACCCCACTTAGCGACCCCGTGGAAAGGGAAGCCACGTCGAATGAATCTTCGCCAAGAATATTTACCAACGACGCTTGGTCGATTTGTTGACCAGAATCTTCGTCGCTGGATCGGTTCACGGCAATCACCTTTTCGGCCGACTGATAGGCGCCGGCAAAGAACGCTCGTTGATCTTCGGCGACGAGTTGTCCATCAACGTTGGGGTTCACATCAAGTGGTTTTGACTGTTGCAGGTCCGCGACCATATCGCCCTGCACCTCGCCCGCTAAAAGTTGCCGATTGCGAGCCAGTGACACCGCCCCTTGTTCCAAAGCTCGGTGCAACATCACATACATCGCGACGCCGTTGTCAGTGAAGGAAGACGAATCGGCATGCGGCGTGGCACTCAAAAAATAGGCAGCGCCCGCGTCCGTTACGGCTCGAACCAACAACGGCTTGCCGTCACCGAAACTGGCCAGCATCGAAGCGTTCTCTGATTGTATTTCGCAACGTGAAGAACACGCGATCGTTTTCATGGGCAACGCCCGCCCTGATTCGTCGGTTGCCAAAAGGTCGTCCTCGGTTCGCCACTGGGCGACTTGAAATGCGAACCGCGCGGCTGAACCTGCCATGCTGACGTCGGGGTCGTCCGAACGACCGGCGTCCAACGATTCCGCGTCATCCCAATCGCCCCACCGGACACCAAACATGGCCGACTGTGGGTTTGTTTCGACTGTTGGCAAGAACAAAACAGTCCCGCCGTCGGCAACAAAGCTTTCCATTTGCTCTGCGACCAAACCATCCGGAAGGGGTGCATGCCAAACGACAAGCCCTGTTTGCTGCCAATCAATTTCCGCCTGACTGCCAACCGGAACTACTTTGCAGTTGTACGGTGTCTTGGCTTCGGACGGCGGAGTTGAACACACCAACTTGACCAGCGTCGCGACTTCTTCACTGTCAGAAACAACGACCGAATTGTGCGGCGGGGTCGGTGCGTACGAAAAGAAATAGCGATTGTCGGCCGCATTGCCATCGGAGGGTAACTGAATCACACCAGCGCCTTGGGACGCGCCGGCGGGCAGTTCGATTCGCAACTGCTGGTAGTCGAAGTCGCTCGCGACCAATTCGATTTCTATGTTCCGCTGGCGACCCGCGACGTTGATCTGGATCGGCAACTGTCGCTGCTGGATGGGGCCGCTGGTCTGTCGCACGGAAAAGTCCAGCAACAACCATTGCTTGCCATCTTCGGTGACCGGAGTGACGTTGGATGCTGAAATTGCCAGGTTAAATTCGTCGTTTGGTTCCGGCATGAGGACGTGAAGCTTGACTTCGGGCGACGATTCGAGTCGTTCACGAATGCGGTTCCAGCGACCACTTTCGGGTTGCCAGTCAGCGCGTTGCCGATCGCAGCAGACCCAAATATCCGACGGTCCCAAAGCCTGTGTCTGGATATAATCAAGCGCGTTTTCAATGAGCCGCGGAAGATCGGTCTGGGTGGCTGTGACGCTGGTTTCAAGCATCGTTGTGAGGTCGGCTGCTTGAACCACAACAGGTTCGTCCGACAACGCGTGAAACAAAATCCGCTTGCCGCCTGCCGTTACTGTCTCGAGGTGATCCTGTAACTGCATAAGTACCGCCTGCCGCCATGTCAGCCCGGTGGCTGAATCTTGCAACGCCATGCTGGGCGAACGATCCATCACAATCAGTTGTTCACGCTGCCCTGCTAAAAAGCCGAGTCCAGGCAGCCGGCTGGCCAGCGGACGACTCATCACAAAAACCATCATCGCGATCGCCAGTGCTCGCAACGCCAACACAAACCAGTGGCGTAGCCTCGCTGAACCTCGGTTCATATTGGTTGCTTGCCGCACAAAGCGAGTGGCGGCCCAAGAGGACGTTTTGTGCCGCCGCTGATTCAGTAAATGAATCACAATGGGCAGGCCGATCAGGGGCATCGCCAGCAGTAGCAACGGTTCTAAAAATAACATACTAAGATCGCCCCAGCAAAAACTGCGTTAAGACGTCGCCGTACGGTTTATCCATTTGCACCCGGTGATAGTCAGCGTTGGATCGGTTCATGAGACGCGTGACGCCACTGAGGTAGCCTTGAACGACTTCGCGATAGCGTTCACCCATCAACGCGGGATCAGCCAACAGTGGAGTATCGCCTTCCAGGTCGATCAGTTTTACAGGCTGGTCAAAATCGAACTCCAGCTCGGACGGTTCCAGCAAGTGAAACACAGCCAGATCATGGTGACGCCAGCGCAAATGTTCAATGGCTGGCTTCAGCTCTTCAAGGTCCATGAACAAATCGGAGAAGACAACCACCAAACTTCGCCGAGGCAAACGATCGGCGACGTGATGCAAAGCAGTCGCCAAGTCAGCCGATTCGCTGGCGGAAACATCCCGCAACTGTTCCAACACATAACCGAGGTGCCTTGGGCCTCGGCCCGGCGGCACATCGCAGGGCGTCGAATGGTGAATCGCAGACAACCCGACCGCGTCACCTTGTTGGCTTGCCAGCCAAGCCAACGATCCCGCGAGGTATTTTGCGTAGTCCATGCGTGTCAGGATGCTACCGACTGGTTTACGCAGGTCGTAGTTCATGGACCCGCTGGCGTCCAGCACGACCGACAGGCGAAGATTCGTATCCGCCTCAAATTCCTTCACAAAGAACCGATCACTGCGTCCCCAAGCGCGCCAGTCCAGCCGCCTCAGATCGTCTCCCGGCACGTAGTTGCGATACTCGGCAAACTCCAAGCTTGAACCACGCACCGGACTGCGATGCCGTCCACTCACGCTACCCATCATGGGCTGACGCGCGTTAAGCGCCAGCGGCGATAAACGATTCATAAGTTGTGGGTCGAGAAATTCAGACATTGGCCACAGGCTGGTGTTGCACGGGATAGGAGTTGTTTTGAGAGCTGCAAAAAACGCGATTAAGCAAATACAGCGAGCGAGCTTATGCGTTGGTTTCTTTAATCAGCCGACGCACAATGTCGCCACTGGAAAACCCTTCGCTCTGAGCATTGAACGTTGTCAATATCCGGTGCGACAGCACTGGCACAGCGACCTCAACGATGTCTTCCATGCGAACCATGAAATTGCCGTGCAACGCCGCTCGGGACTTAGCACCTAAAACGAGATATTGAACGGCTCGCGGACCGGCACCCCAAGCCACCAACGGCTTCAGCCAGTCAGGAGCATGGTGGCCACCGTCTTCAGTGGTTCGCGTTTGTCGAGTCAGATCGACTGCAAATTCCACAAGATGACGCGGGATTGGCATGCGTCGAACCAGCGCCTGAAACTTCATGACTTCTTCAGCCGTTAAGACAGAATCCAGAGTCGCAAATTCTTCTACCGTCGTTCTCAGCGCGATATCGACCTCTTCGTCACGCGACGGATAGCAAACGTCGATCAGGAACATGAATCGGTCCAACTGCGCTTCCGGCAGCGGGTAGGTTCCCTCCTGTTCGACCGGGTTTTGCGTTGCGAGAACAAAAAACGGGTCCGGCAGTTTCATTGACTTGCCAACAACCGTCACGCGTTGCTCCTGCATGGCTTCGAGCATGGCAGCCTGAGTCTTTGCAGGAGCTCGGTTGATTTCGTCGGCGAGGACGATGTTGGAAAATACCGGGCCTTTGACAAATTCAAAATCACGCCGACCATCGCTGGACTGTTGTAAAATATCGGTACCCGTAATGTCCATCGGCATCAGGTCGGGAGTAAACTGGATGCGGCTAAAATCCAGCGAAAGCGTTTCTGCCAGACGACGAATCAACAGAGTCTTCGCCAGCCCTGGAACCCCCATCAACAGCGAGTGCCCTCTAGCAAATAAACAGATGGCAATTTGCTCGATCACCTGTTCCTGCCCAACGATGACTTTGGCCAGTTCATTTTTGAGACGCTTGTAGGCCGCCTGAATTTGCTGGACGACTTCAACATCGTCATCGCTAAGGTTCGCCGTTGGCGTTGAGTTGGTCACCATCTTCTTGTTCCAGTCGCTTGCAGTTATTGCAAAAGTGTAAAGGTTGGAGTGCAGGCATCCGCGAACCGTACAGCATTAAGGTTCGATACGCGGTTGCCGCGGCTTCGTTGCGAGAGATGCTTCAGATCTACTTCAGCGCTTCGGCGGCTTCTTTGGCGAAAGCCTGAGCAGCTTCGCTTTGCGTGTCCGAAACTGCGAAGTTGAGGGTGATTTTCTTACCGGGCGTTGTACTTTTCTTAGCCAAATCGTCGGGGCCGCTAATTTGAATTTCGCCGCCGCCTTTCAACGCCTTGGCGATCATGTCAGCCATTGGATCGTTGTATTGGACCTCCAAAGTTAACGTTGTCAGTTCGCCGACGCCGTTAACGTCGACCGAAAGCACGCCTTCAAGAACGGACGCCGACATCGAACTCATCACCATCGCGACTTGAGCTCTCGGACCGCCATCGTCCTCATCGGCCTTTTGGTCGAAATAGTCACCGTCAATCGTGACGCGGTAGTTGATGCCGTCTTCAATAACTTTGGTCCGCACCCGTTTGGCTCGCTTCACTTCCGCCATCAAAGAATCCATATCCAGAGCTCGTGAAAGCAGGATCGCCAGCGATTTTGTGTCGACCGGTTTGTTGGAGTGCAGTTGACTGAAAAGTTGCTTGCCGTCCTTCTGATAGATTTTGACGCGGGGCAGATCTCCGTAAGACGCTGCCGTGATCGCTCCGTCTTTGACAAAGACTTCGACCTCCCCTTTAAACGGACTAGCCTTGGCCCCGCCACTTCGCCCGACGACGACGGCCATCGCAGCCCCCCCCATAATGCCAGCCTGTGGCTTTTCTTCAGAGATCGACGCCGAACCATTAAGTGTTGCCGCCTTCGCTTTACCAAGAACTTCAAGCAGACCGCTGCTCGAATCCTGAGCCTGTGCGACTGAGCCAACCAAAACAAGAGCCGACAATACGGCCAGCAACGAAAATCTGTACATTTTTATTCTTCCAGAGACTCAGTTAATAAAGCGACGCACGGTACGCACCATGCCCTCAATATTCTTTTATGCGAGACCGCTCCGGCCAACCCTTCAGGATTTTCTGCAAGAATGCTAAAACCGTTCAAAATACCGAGCGAAATGGCTGCGTGCCTTCTTTTTGAAGGGGCCATAACCTGCTTTCCGCATAGAGTAGAGAGTGTCCGAGTAAACTTCAGGCCGCGGTAGATTAGCTCCGCCTGCAAGACCGACGAAGCCGGACGCTGGGACAAAAATCGTGACAATCAGTGGATCCGATCACATGAAACTTGATGAACTTTCCGAACTGTTTGAACAAGCGATCAAAATCGACGACCAGGCTGAGCGACAGCAGTTCGTCGAATCGAGTTGCGAAGATTGTGCAGATCGGCAGAAACTAGAGGAACTTGTCCAAGCGCACATGACAACCTGCGAACTGGTGGACTCCAAAGACTCCGTCGCAAACGCTGTTAAGACATTCCGCGACGATGATTCCACTCCGCGCGAAGGCGATCAACTGGGCAACTACCGGTTGCTGCAGGAAATTGGCGAAGGGGGAATGGGACTGGTCTTTATGGCGGATCAGCTACAACCGATTCGCCGACGAGTCGCGGTGAAGATTATCAAGTCAGAAGCGAGCTCGCGTCACATCCTTGCCCGATTCGAGGCCGAACGCGAAGCATTGGCTCGACTTGATCACCCCAACATCACACGCATTCTCGATGCCGGCGTTACCGCCACCGGGCTGCCGTTCTTCGTCATGGAACTCGTCCGGGGGGATTCCCTAATTGACTATTGTGACAACAACAAACTCGACATTCGACAGCGAATCCAGTTATTGGAGAAAGTCTGCCTTGCCGTTCACCACGCGCACCAAAAAGGCATTCTGCACCGCGACATCAAGCCAACCAACATCATGGTCACGATACACGACAGCAATCCGGTGCCAAAGGTGATTGACTTTGGTATCGCCAAAGCGCTCGACCAACCACTGACCCAGCGTACATTGTTTACGCGGTATGGTGACATGGTGGGAACGCCGCAATACATGAGTCCCGAACAAGCAGAGAAGAGCGGTTTGGACATCGATTTGCGAACCGATGTGTTCTCGCTGGGCGTCGTGCTGTATCAGCTTCTTACTGGCACCACCCCCATTGAAGAAGCCGCACTTCAGGACAAGGGGATTTTGGGGATTCTGGAAACCGTTCGCGATTGCGACACAGAAAGTCCTTCGTTCCGAGTCACACGAACGCTGTCGCTGGACGAGAATATCGCCACTCACCGCAACACCAACGGGAACTTGCTGCAACGCTCGATCTCCGGCGAACTGGACTGGATCACCCTCAAGGCCTTGTCAAAGGATCGCAGCCTGCGATACGAAAGCGCCGCCGCGATGGCGCGAGACCTGCGCCGCTACTTGAACGGCGATTCGATTGAAGCCGCCGCACCCACGTTTTTTTACCTCGTTCGCAAAGCGTACCAGCGACACCGCACAATCTGCCTTTCAATCATCACCTGCGCGGCACTGCTAATCGCAGTGAGCCTAGTCAGTATGTCATGGGCGGTATCGAACCATCACCTGCGAGAATTGGCGACCAAAGCGGCGAGCGAACTTTCTGAAAAATCTGATCGACTTGAAAAGCTTAACATGGAATTGAAGAGGGCCAGAGACCAAGCCCGCGAAGCAGAATCCCGCGCGTTAAGGCTGGCCAACGACAAAAAGAAAAAACTAGTATACGAACGCGCGGTCAGCCGACTGGCGCTTCAATCCGTTGGCCTGGAAATCATCGGACCTGGTGACATACAAATCCTCGATTCCAGCCCGCTAAACGAACGGTTGTCCTCGATCATTGAGGCGGCGGTCAACAACACTGATGTGAAGCAGCCTGGTGCCGTGATGATTAGCCCCGGCATTCAAGCGATTCGCAGCCCGGAAGTAAGCATCCAAGTGGTAGGGGGGCACGTGTCAAAAATTGAAGACCTGAATGAACTGGCCGCGCTGCCTGGTTTTGCCAGAAGCAATGAGAGACAGAGTGAGTTCTACTCATTGCTCCTCGCTGAATACCGCGACGAATTTGGTACCAGTCATCCGCTGGTCGCTGCTTGCCTGATTGATAGTTGCGATATCGAACTGAAGCACAAAACCGTCAACTGGTCGCTGATCGAAAGCCGTTGCCGGGAAGCGAAAGCGATCTTCCACGCCGCCACAGGCGAATCCATGAGCCAAACCGAACTGCTATTCGCTCAACTCAAAACGGAAGCGTTTCTGGCCCGAGCAATGGTCGGCCAGAATCGCGAAAGCGAATCCAGCCAACTCACCAAAGCCGTCAACGTCGCCATCGCCGACCAGTCCAATCAACTGACAGTAGAGCAACGCCGGCACCTGCAGACACTGATAAGCCATTCACCGCCCGCCGAAAAGTGAATTCGCTGGCCGTCTTCAATTGGACAGAAGAAAGCCACCGCTATCAGCGCCATGTCTACTTCTGCAACCTAGTCACCAGGAACGCTCGAGCAAGCCGCCATTTGCGTTCCACACTACTCAAGCTCATCCCAAGAATTTCGCCGATCGCCTCCATGGATTGACCGGCGAAAAAACGCAATTCGACAATCTTGCCCAGCAGTTCGTCCTCATTCTGCAACGCATCAATCGCAGCATTCAGGTCAAGCACTTCGTCAAGCGTCGCTTCGTTCTTTCCTGAAGTGAGTTGATCGCAGAACGTAACCCTGAGACGAGAACCACCACGTTTCTGCGCCGACCTTGATCGCGCAAGGTCAATCAAAATCCGACGCATCGCCTGCGCCGCGGCACCAAAAAAGTGCCGACGATTCTGCCATGGAGCCGCCGCGTTGCCAAACAACCTCAGAAACGCCTCGTGTACCAAACCAGTGGCTTCTAGCTCAACCTTTTCTGTACGCATTTGCCCAGCCGCGATGTCTTTGAGCTGCCCATAAACCAATTGAAAAAGCTTCGCAGACGCCTCCGGATCACCGGATTCAACTTGGTTCACAATAAGCGTAATTTCTTTTGAATCCATCGTACAGTCGCTCAAGTATTAAAACGCGTTCAATGCCTGTTAGCCCACGCTAAAACCTAGGCACACAACTGAAAACAGGAGCATTCGCCAAACTCCCAGGAACAACCGTCCAGCCCGCCAGGCCCCAACTCGCAAGATCAAGCAGTGCGGCTTCACCAAGCAGTGCTGCAGACTGAATTGCGACAGACTGAATTGCGACAAGCTGGTTGATTGTTGCTAGCAACCGACTGACCCGAACAAGCGGGAGCACTCTTATTATCGTCTTTTTCATTTGTTCCCTGATTCCCAGGCTCTCCAGCAGATGCGTGTGAGAGAAGTGATTCGTTTCGCATCCACGCTGGAGTTCTTTTCTAAAGACATCAAGCCAGCTCAACTGCATGCTTTTTTTATATTGTCTTTGATCAGAGTTATCTACTCAAGAGCCTTGCAAAAGACGCAAAAAGGTGGCCAATCCACCGCGATTAGGACGAAATCCACGTTGACGCTTAAATCCACCTCGTATTTAAAGGGCCCGAAACTGCAAAACTTCTCAGCATAGGCTAACAAGACGCAGAAAAAAAAGGTGGGGGGGGGAGGGCTGCCACCTCTGAAAGCCTTGATTATGGCTCGGCCTCCATCACACCGACTGCACGCATAACAGTTGATTTACCCGACTAAAAACCATCGCACACCTCGATCTATCGCAAAACATCGATAATGGAGACGCCATGCCCACTGTAGAAACACCGCCTTACTGCCATTACAGGCCTTCTTAATTCCAGCAGAAATCATTATTGCCACAAATTTGTTATTCTCACTGGATATCAATTGCATGCACCCCCGAGTGTGATATAGTTAACACTTCGTATCTTACTTTAAAATCGATTTTGCCTTACTTCTGGGGATTTAAAAATGACTACAAGATTAAGACTTCACGCTTGCTTTTTGATCGCAATTACGCTTCTTTACAGTGCTTCAACTGTCAATGCGGACTTGATTCCAAATGAATCCATTCTATTGGATTTTGGAAACACGGAAGTTCCGAACACAAATCACATTGGTGGTTCAGGGACCTCAACGGGACTGGCTACGTTAGACTCGCTTAGAACAACTACTGTTTCAGTTGATTTCGTCGGGACCGGCGGTGTTTTTGCAAACGATGGCTCAGGTCCTGGTACAGCTGCAATTCCTTCCCCCTTCACTTCAGACATCTTGAATGACTGGGCTGGCATTGGTTCTAGCGGTAGTTTGGACGTCCAGTTTTCCGGTCTGAATCCTAGCTTGACTTATGACGTCACTTACGCCCTTGGTGGATTTACAGATGGTGCTGGCCAGACATCAGACATCGTTCTTAGTGTTGACGGCCAATCGCAATCGCTGGGGGAAAATAGTGCCGATGGAAGATACGTCACATTTACCGGTTTGAGCACAGACAGTTCGGGTGGTCTACTGTTTGAGGTTGACCCACCTGCAGGTGTAACAGGTGCGGGTGTTCGGGGCTCTGTCCCGGTAATTTCAGGCCTGCTTCTAAGCGCTAATGGAGTATCAGTAGCTGTTCCAGAGCCTTCATCCCTCGCTCTCTTAGGCCTCGGCGGTTTGGGCATGCTGATGCGACGCCGCAAATAAGTGAACTGAACGTTCGTTCGCGTGTTTAAGGTCCGGGGAACGGGTGGCACTGTCGTCCGAATCCCCTAGTTATAGTTTAGCACTTTACGGCCCCTATCCTGTGAGTGTCGTAAGGTAAGTTAAATGCCGCATTGAATTATCGTCGGGTGTCAGCTTGAGTGACACCGACGATAATTTTTCTTCCCAGTTTTTTCGACGCAAAGTCGTCAACATGCCAGTGCAATTCGGTTGCGACTTACACCAATACCAAGGCCTCTCTCGGGCAACTGCAAATCGCCATGCCCTTCGGTTGCCAACCAGACAGTCGTGAGGCTGCACAGGCACCTCGACATCAAGACAGTTCGCTCGACGGACTTGCGTATTCGGTTGGCCGGATCGATTCCCAGGTGTTGTTTGCAGTCGTAACGCGACACTTCGATTGACCAACGCAAAGAGAAAACCGACAGCATCTTCGTCGGGTAAAGACTGACGTCAGTGCTGCAAAAATTCGAGTTGGCCGACCACCAACGGTGCCCTGTGATAGCACAAATTTCAGCACGCGGTCATTCCTGCCTTGTCGTAAAGTCCCTTACGCGTTTTAACTCGCAACGCGGCCGGATTCGTTTTGTCTCGGCAGCCTGTTTGGCTTCTTCGATGCCGCTTGGGTTCATGGGGAATTGCGTTTGGCTTGGGGCCTGTTTTTCCCTTTGACGCGACCTTGCTTATTGTGATACTGACGCATGCAGGGCGAAGGCTTTACTGGAAGCCCACCTAGGGTTGGCAATGTTCAGGCAAAGATCAACCCAGTCGCGATCCCAATGTTTTTTTTAGGTTCGGACGAACTCAGGGCGTCGCATTGCATACCGGTTCCGAAAATTTACAAACCGCTTTGGCAACACCGGGCATCGTCGCCAGCAACAACAATCGCCGCTTCGGAACCGACCAAGGTCTTCACGGTTAGCTCGGCCAGTAATTGCCTGAGCAGATCAATGTCCCATGTGGCTTAACTGAAAAATCGGTGGTAGCCAGGAAATTGGCCGAAGTGAACCGAGTCACTTGAAACGATCAAGCCCGTCACGTACTGATGACGTAACGAAACCTTCCAGTTGGTCATCAACATGCGAAAATTCACGAAGCTTGGTTTTGTGAAAACTGATGCGAACGTCTAAAGCGAAACTTAAAATGAAGGCGTAAGATCCATGGCAGCGACTCCCGTGTGGTGAGAACGGAATATTAGATACTCAATTTCGTCACAAGGATGTCGCTTTTTTATGATAGTGCAATCCTCAAATAAGAGCGAAACTAGAACATAGCCTCAAGCAATTGTCACGAAAAGAAATTTGCCGATGGAACTAGGCAGATTGCTAACGCATGCCGAGGATAAGTTTGAAACACGGATGCACGGAGGACAAAGAGAAATTATCAGCCAGCGTTCTCCCCCCCGTGCTCTCACTGCCTCGGTGCTTGCGAAGTGCGACTAGCGGTGCATGAGCCCTCGCGACAATGCTGAATTCAGCTCACATCGCCTTCTTTGTTCTGGTTGCCCGGTCTTGCTAAGGAAGCGTGCGAATGACAAGGTTGCGGATCTCGGTCATGTCTTCGATCGCGAAACGGATCCCCTCGCGACCAAGCCCGCTGTCCTTCACGCCGCCGTAGGGCATGTTATCGACTCGCCAAGAAGGAATGTCGCCGATCACGACCCCGCCCACGTCCAGTTTGTCCCAAGCGCGATGGGCTTTGTGAATGTCGCGAGTGAAGATGCCGGCTTGTAGTCCAAACGTGCTGTCGTTTACTTCGTCCAATGCTGCTTCGAAATCGTCGAAGGGACTCAGCACCGCAACCGGGCCGAAGGCTTCTTGAGTGCAGATCGTTTGTTGCTTGGGGACGTTTTCCAGTAGTGTCGCTTCCAGCATGGCTCCCTCGCGATTGCCACCGCACAGTAGCGTTCCGCCAGCAGCAACGGCTTCTTCAACCCAGCCGTGCAGACGAGTCGCTTCTTTTTCTGAAATCATTGGGCCGATGAAGGTGTCTTCGTTTTTGGGATCGCCAGCAATCAACGCTTTTGATTTTTCCACCAAAGCGTCACGGAAGCTGTCGTAGATTTCAGAGTGCACGAGAATACGTTGAACGCCAATGCAACTTTGACCAGATTGATAAAACGCTCCGATCACAATCCGATCGACCGCGTCGGCAAGATCGGTGTCGCGATCGACGATGCAGGCCGCATTGCCGCCCAGTTCTAGGATCACTTTCTTCTTACCAGCTTTGGCTTTGAGCGCCCACCCAACGCCAGGCGATCCGGTAAAACTGAGCAGCTTCAGTCGCTCGTCCGTCGTAAACAAATCGGCTCCATCGCGCGAGCAAGGCAGGATCGAAAATGTACCTGCGGGCAAATCGGTTTCAGCAAGAATCTCGCCAATGATCAACGCCCCCAACGGTGTGCGGCTGGCCGGTTTGAGTACAAACGGACAGCCGACTGCGAGCGCCGGTGCGACTTTGTGGGCGGCCAAGTTGAGCGGGAAGTTGAACGGGCTGATGAACGAGCACGGCCCAATCGGGACACGTTTCCACATGCCGCGATACCCTTTGGCACGAGCAGAGATTTCTAGGTTCATCACTTCACCGCTGATCCGCACCGATTCCTCGGCCGCGATACGAAAGGTGTCGATCAATCGAGAAACTTCGCCGCGTGAGTCCTTGATGGGCTTTCCGGCTTCGACACACAGCGAATTGGCCAGTTCGTCGAAGCGTTCGGTAAACCGAGCGACACAATGGTTGAGAATATTCTGTCGTTCGTAAGGAGGCATCTGAGACAGTGGCTCGGCTGCGGCAACGCAACCCGCGATTCCATCTTCGATCGCTTTGGTATCTGCAAGTGCAACCCGCGCGGCGACTTCACCTGTGAACTTGTCCGTTACTTCCAAATCGTGGTTGGGTTCACACGGCTTGTTTGCGACGTAGTAGGGCCAGTTTTCTTTGATCGTCATTTTGATTACCAGTTTTGATTCGATGTTTGAACAGTCGCCTCACCGAGGACACTACACGTCAAGCATTCTTACGTGCCCCGTTTTGATTTCGTAAACGCAGCCTATGATTTCGGTACGAGACTCCTTCTCTGCAAGCGCCAAGTCTGCGACAGCCTTCAATTGCTTGACAGAATTGCGAACGTTCTCTGCAACAGAAATGTTAAGCTGCTTTTCAAATGGAAGCTCTCGATCGACATCTTTTGTGGCCGGTTTGATTTTGCTGACCAACGAGCGGATTTCGTTCGGTTCCTTTTCTAAATCAGCGTCGGCTTGCAAGGCCGCCGTCACGGCGCCGCAGCCTTCATGCCCCATCACGACCACAAGTTTCGTGTTCAGATGATCAACGCCATACTCGATACTACCAACGACATCGGTGTCGATAACATTACCTGCAACGCGGATTACAAACAGATCACCAAAGCCTTGATCGAACAGTAGCTCAGGCGGGACTCGTGAGTCGCTGCAGCCAACAATCGTAGCAAATGGGGCTTGGCCGCCAACGAGTCTCTTTCTCCATTCGGTCGCGCTGTGAGGGTGGCGAAGTTTTCCGGAAACAAATCTCGCGTTGCCTTTGGATAGACGCTCGATCGCGCCGGCCGAAGTCTCGGGGGCTTTTTCAGATTCGTTGCGTGGAGCGTCTTGGCCACCATCTTGGTTGGCGTGGTTGGTGGCATCTTTGGTTTTCTCTTGAGTGTTACCGTCTGCGCAACCGAGCACCGACGTAACGCCGGTGCACACGGCCGTTGCTGCCAACATTGCGCCCGCAGTCGTGAATTCTCTACGTGTTGTTTTGTTTTTCATGGTTTACCAATGGGTTCGAAGGGCGTGTCGTTCTCGGTATCGCTCTCAGGAACTGTCCTGAAACAACTTCCCGATTTGGACACGGCTAAAAGGGTTGTCGGCCTCTTGGCAGTTCACGCTTACGGTTCGGAGAACCGAGCGACATTGTCGCTCAGCTTTCCAAGCTGATAGCGCAAACACGCAGGTTATTTCGTGACTGCACCTAAGCAGCGAGTGGTCAATCAAAGATAATGATTAGGAACTAAACAGGTAACCGGAATCACCAGAGTTCGGTTTTCTTGGAATCTGATGAATCCACCTACCTTAAGGTTCAACACTGTTTAAGGCTTTACTTTGAAAGGTCATCAAGATCTAAATCTTGGCACTTTGTTCTTTGATCTCATGGTTCAAGATCCGATCGTTTTCTGAATAGTCGACGGGGACTTCGATCAAATGAACGCCAGGCGTTTCAAGGCACTTCGTCATCATCGGCAACAGCTCAGCACTGGATGGCACGCGATGCCCATGAGCCCCATAGCTTTCCGCGTAGGCGACGAAGTCCGGATTGCCATAGTCGAGTCCATAGTCGTCCAGGCCCATGTTTTCCTGTTTCCATTTGATCATGCCGTAGGCGTTGTCGCGTAAGACAAGGATAACGAGATCCAGTTTCAGCCGCACGGCCGTTTCCAATTCTTGCGAGTTCATCATGAACCCGCCATCGCCACAGATCGCTAGGACTTGCTGATCGGGGTGTACCAGTTTGGCCGCCATCGCTGACGGCAAACCAGCTCCCATCGTTGCCAAAGCGTTGTCGAGCAAAACGGTGTTGGGAGAGGTCGCTTTGTAGTTTCGGGCAAACCAGATTTTATAGACGCCGTTGTCCAGCGCAATGATGCCGCGTTTTTCAATCGCTTTTCTAACGTCAGCAACTAGTCGCTGCGGGTAAATCGGAAAGCGATCATCTTCAGCGCCCTCGGCAACGCTGGCTTGAACCGCTGCGGTGACCGTCGCGATCCTTGAGAAATCCCAATGAGGTTGTGGCTCCAGTTCTTCTTTGAGCCGCCAAATGCTATTCGCAATATCGCCGACAACTTCGACTTGCGGGAAGTAAACCGGATCAACAGCGGCGGATGAAAAGTTAATGTGAATCACATTGACGCCGTCTGCGTGCATAAAGAATGGCGGTTTTTCAACCACGTCGTGTCCAACATTGATGATCAAGTCAGCGGCATCGAAAGCACGATGGACAAAGTCACCGGCTGACAGCGTGGTGTTACCAACAAACAATGGATGGTCTTCGTTGATGACACCCTTGCCCATTTGCGTCGTTGCGAACGGGATATTGGTTTTGGAAATCAGCTCACGAAGCATGTTGCAAGTCCGCTTGCGATTTGCTCCGGCCCCGATCAACAGCAACGGCGACTTGGCGGCTTGAATCATTTCCAGCGCCGCAGCAATCGACTTGTCCTCGGCCACCGGACGTCGAACTTGGCTCGCCGCGATCGGTTGCTCGTCGACATCTTCGGCCGCGATGTCTTCCGGCAACTCCAAGTGCACCGCGCCGGGTTTTTCTTCTTGAGACAATCGAAACGCCTCTCGAACCCGAGACGGGATCGCGGTTCCGCTGACCAGTTGCCGAGTGTACTTTGTGAGCGGCCCCATCATGTCGACCACGTCAACGATCTGGAACTGGCCTTGCTTGCTGGACTTCACCGGTTTTTGGCCCGTGATCATCATCATCGGCATGCCACCCAGCTGAGCGTAGGCGGCGGCGGTGACAAAGTTCGTGGCGCCTGGACCGAGCGTTGACATGCATACGCCCGTTTTCCCCGTTAGCCGGCCAAAGGTGGCGGCCATGAATCCGGCGGCCTGTTCATGGCGAGTTAAGATTAGCTTTATATTCGATCGCGACAGGGAATCGAGGAAGTCGAGATTTTCTTCGCCTGGAATTCCAAAAATGTATTCAACGCCCTCGGCTTCGAGAGCACGCACAAACAGGTCAGAAGCTTTCATCTATCATTCCATTAGTAAGTGAAGACGTAGTATTAGTCGCGTCGCATCAAGTAGAGCTCAATTACAGATTTCGCAGCCGAGCGTAGGTTTTTTTCGATGACGGGCGTCCCAGGCGATCCTTTCAAAAATTGTTTGTCAAAATATCAGCTTTCTCAAAGTGCCAGTGGTTTCAGTGCCAGTGGTTTCGAAATCCAGCATCCTCGCTGCGGCGGCATCTCTATTTTCCGACAGATTTCGTTTGCGACTGATGCTTGTATGGTTTGTCGTTGTACATCATCAATTTGTACGAACCGTCAGCCTGTTGCTCGACCATCCAGATGCCAACATTGCTCAAACCCCGGCGGGCTTCCCCCGTCGGCTCGAATTGAATCAATAGTTTCAGCAACGACACTCCCGAACTGTTGTGACCTGCCAATAGCACTGATTTGTCAGAGCCACCGTAGCGACTTTCGATCATTTCAATAACCTTCAACGAGACGTACTTGGTATATGCCGTCTTCAATTCGTTGCTGCAGCCTTTAGGTGTACCGAGGTAATTGTTTTCAGCACCAGGACGGACTGAAAAAATGCCCTGCTCGTCCTCTGAAATCTCGATCGCCTTTGCCTTGTTCAAAATCTCCGGACCTACTTCAGGCAAGCCATCGTCAAGAATCGTCAACATGCCAAAGGCTTCTCTCAATTCAGGCCAAACCTCAGCCTTTTGATTTTTGCTTTTTAGATAGGGCAGAATCGTGTTGCGGGCTCTCCATAGCGGGCTCGAGGCAACAAAATCGAATTTGTAAGCGTCGAGCTTTTCAGTACCGGTCACGACTTCTTTCAACCCTTTGGGTGTAAAGATATCTGGATTGCCTACGTAAGCCGGCCATTCGGATTCGGGAACTCCTTTCGCCTGCCAAGCTTTCTTGACATTGTGGCCGCCTTCAGCATGGCGGATGTAGTAGATCTTGAGTCCACCACCACTGGTCTTCTTTTTTGCATCCTTGCCATTTTCTTTCAAATCAAACCGCTCGATGAAGGCTTGAACACCGAGTGCCTCAAGCATTAGTTCAGCAAGAACGCGATTCCCCTGCGCGTTCAAGTGCACGGTATCCCTCGTCAGGATGCCCTTTTCTGCATTCTCAGGATTGTGCTCTTTTAGATACGCGATGAATTTTTTTCGTAGATCGAGCAGCTGAGTCTTCGTGTCCTGGGC